>NZ_JBJURL010000078.1:0-19264 GCF_046097905.1 Pseudarthrobacter sp. NKDBFgelt
CGTCGCCGGCGCGCAGGACGCGCCCGGCATGGCCGCCGAACTGGCCCAGGGTGAAGGTGGAGGCGCTGCCCAGGTACTGCGGGATGTCCAGGCCGCCCTGGAACAGGATGTAGCCGCGAAGCCCGGCGCCGGAGGCTGTGCCGGCGTCGAGCGTTCCGCCTGCCGGGACGGTCACCGGCGTCCACGCGGGCACCTCTTTTCCGTCCACGGTGACCGTTACTTCCGCACCGGTGACGCAGACCGTGGTGGCGTGCGTGAAGGTCAGGGAGGGCCCGGTCATGGTGAACTCCAGGCCCGGGGCGCCTTCGGGGTTGCCCAGGGCGGTGTTGCCGAGCCTGAAGGACAGATCATCCATGGGCCCGCTCGGCGGCACGCCGATCTGCCACAGGCCGGTGCGGCCGGGCCAGTCCTGGACGCTGGTCTGGAGGCCGGGGCGGCCCACGGTGATGCGGGGTTCGGGGTCGCCCACGTTGTCCAGCGTGCTGGTGGCGTGCTGCACGCTGCGGACCACGTCCAGGCCGGTGGCCGCGCGGAGCATCCCCAGGTTGGTCTCGATCCCGTCGATCCGGGTGCCGGCGAGCGCGGCGGCCAGCCGGTCGAGGGCCTCGGCCCGGTTCGGGCCAGAGGTGATGATCTTGCCCAGGAGGGGATCGTAGTTGGTGGAAACTTCGGTGCCGGTTTCCGCCCAGGCATCCACGCGGACATTGGCGGAGGCGGGGTAGACGGCGTTGGTCACGGTGCCGGCGCTGGGCTGGAAGCCGCGGGCCGGGTCCTCGGCATAGACGCGCGCCTCAACGGCGTGGCCTGAAACGGGCAGGCTGTCCGGCCGGTCCGCCAGGACCGCTTCCGCTTCAGGGCCGCCCTGGGCCAGTCGGAGCATCCACTCCACCAGGTCCACGCCGGTGACCGCCTCGGTGACGGGGTGCTCCACCTGGAGGCGTGCGTTGACCTCAAGGAAGGACGCTTCGCGGCGGGCGGAATCGTAGACGAACTCCACGGTCCCGGCGGAACGGTAGTTAAGGGAGGCACACAGTGCGCGGGAGCTGCGGTGCAGTTCTTCACGCAGTCCGTCCGGCAGGTCCGGCGCGGGTGCCTCCTCGAGGACCTTCTGGTGGCGGCGCTGGAGTGAGCAGTCCCGGTCACCCAGGCTGACCACCCGGCCGGCGCCGTCGCCAAAGACCTGCACCTCGATGTGCCGGGCGTTTTCGACGTACCGCTCCGCGAACACACCGGCGGTGCCGAAGCTCGCCCCGGCCAGGCGGGCCACGCGCGGGAAGCTTTCCGCGAGTTCGGCCTCGTCGCGGCACACCGTCATGCCGATGCCCCCGCCGCCGCCCGTGGCTTTGAGCATGAGCGGGAACCCGATGGCGGAACCGGCAGCAACGGCGTCGTCAACGTCCGCCAGCAGGCCGGATCCGGCGATCATCGGCACTCCGGCGGCTTTGGCGGCATCGCGTGCCGTGTGCTTGGTGCCGAAGATGCGCAGCTGTTCGGCGGTGGGCCCTACGAACACCAGGCCGGCTGCCTCAACGGCTTCGGCAAACGCGGCGTCCTCGGAAAGGAATCCGTAGCCGGGGTGGATGGCACCGGCCCCGGTGGACCTGGCCGCATCAAGCAGGGCGTCCACGCGAAGGTAGGACTCCTTCGCCGGGGCGGGTCCCAGGAGCACGGCTTCGTCGGCCAGCCGGACGTGCTTGGCGCCCCTGTCCGCCTCGGAGAAGACGGCAACGGTCCGCAGTCCCAGCTTCCGGGCGGATTCGATGATGCGGCAGGCGATTTCGCCGCGGTTGGCAACTAAAAGGGTGTCGAAAGTACTCACAGTGCAGCCTCCGGCCGGGTGACGATCATGCGGACAGGGGTGGGGTTGAAGCCGTTGCACGGGTTGTTGATCTGCGGGCAGTTGGACACCAGGACCAGGGTGTCCACCTCCGCCCTGAGCGCCACGCGCTTCCCGGGAGCGGAAAGGCCGTCCACAATGCCCAGGGCGCCGTCCGGGTCCACGGGGACGTTCATGAACCAGTTGATGTTGGACACCAGGTCCCGCTTCCCGAGGCCCCAGCGTGAGCCCTCGATCAGGAAGTTCTCCACGCAGGCGTGCTGTTCCCGGGTGTGCTGGCCGTAGCGGAGGGTATTGGACTCCTGCGAGCAGGCGCCGCCGATGGTGTCGTGCACGCCCACCTCGTCTGCCACCACGGTCATGAGCGGCGCGCCGGTTTCCGCGCGCAGGACCGACCCCGTGGTGAGGACGATCGACTGCTGCCGGGCGATGGTGACGGCGGCCGAGTAGCGCACGGTGGTGTCCCCTGCTGCATAGAGCAGGCAGTCCACGGCCTGGTTGCCTTCGAGGTCCACGATGGTCAGCACGTCGCCGGCTGCCACGACGGCGGACCAGGGGCCGCGTGCCTCAACGTATTCGTCAAGGACCACGTCTCCGGGGGCGAGGGCTGTTTGGCGGGCATCAGCGGCAGGAGCGGCGGAGGTGGCGGTGTTCATCGGGCGTTCCTTGCGGTGAGATCGTGTTCGGTGTTCTGCAGTGCCTGCAGGTGTTCAGGGGGCAGGGCGCCAGTGAGGGTGCCCGCCGCAAGGGCTGCGAGGTCCTGCGGAGCGTGCCAGGCAGCGATGTCCACGGCGGTGCCGGTGAAGTCCGGGCGGGGGTCCAGCGGGTGCGCGGTGTTGGCCAGGACCAGGATTGCGTCCATCTGGAGCAGGAGTTCGACGACGGCTCCCGGGCCTGAGCTTCCGGTGAAGGCAATGCTGCCGGCAGGGTCCACGGTGGTGCCCTTGAAGAAGGACAACGACGGCGCCACGTCGGCGGGCCCCAGCCCGCTCTTGAGTGCGCCAAGGGTGAGCAGTTCGCGGGCCGCGGGGGATGCGCTGTGGGCGGTTCCGGCACCGTACCGGGCCGTGTTGCCTTCCAGGGTGGTGGCACCGGTCAGGGCGTCGTGCCGGGAGGAGGTGTCCGCCACGATGGTGGCCATCAGCCGCCCGGCGTCGGACAGGAGCGGGTGGCCCGTGCCCGGGTAGGCCTGCCAGGGGACCTTGACGGTGTCCGCCACGTTGAGCCGCTCGTGGAGGGCTCCGGCGCGGTAAAGAAGGGTGTGCACGCAGGCGTCACCGGAGGTGTCGGTGAGCCTGATCCGGGTGCCCCGGGCCAGGGACATGGTGGCGTAGCGGCCAAAGGCGAGGGATTCAGCCCAGGTGGGGGACGCGCCGTCGGGCAGTCCTTCCGTCAGGCGCGCCGGGGCCGTGGAAGCGGGCACGAAACGCATGGTCTCCACGGTCCGGCCGTGCTGCTCCCGGGCGTGGGCGCGGGCGCCTGCGGTGGTGGCGGTGCCGGTTGCCGGGCTTTCGGTTACTTGTGTCATGTCGATCCTGTGCTGGTTCTGGAGAAGGGCTGTTGAATTGTTCGGGACTGGCTCAGGCGTTGGCCGCGAGGTTCCGGCGCCGCACCCAGATGCCCAGGAGCAGGACCACGGTGACCATCAGCGGTGCCGAGTAGAGCAGGATCCCGTTTTCACCGGAGGGGTCGTAGACCTCGGGCCGCGGCCAGGCGAGGTTGACCACCATCACGGCACCGTAGAGGACGGCGAAGATGTTGACGGGGAGGCCCCAGCGGCCCAGGGAGAAGAGGCCGGCCGGAAGGGTCTGCCCCACCCGGTCCCAGTCGCCGCGAAGGCGGTTGATGAGCTGCGGCACGGTGACCAGGAGGTAGGCCAGGTAGACCATCACGATGCAGACGCTGCAGAGGGTGGTGAACAGTGCCGCGTTGCCCACGTTGATGGCGAGGACGCCCACGGCCAGGGCGCCGATGACGATCGACGGCCACATGGGGGTGCCGCGGGTGGGGTGGACCCTGGAGAGCAGGGCGGACGCGGGGAGCTTGCCGTCCCGTGCCATGGAGAACACCAGGCGCGAGCCGGCGGTCTGGATGGCCAGGGTGCAGACGAAGATGGCGATGGCAACATCGACCAGCAGGACCTTGCCCCAGAAGGTGCCGAGGACGGCGGTGAGGACGTAGGGCAGGCCCTCGGTGGCGAGCCGGCCGTCGTCGAGGCTCGGCGCCGCCATCAGGGCCGTGATGATCATGAGCGCCCCGCCGATACCCGAGATGAGCAGGGCGGAAAGGATTGTGCGCGGGGCGGTGCGGCGGGGGTCCTTGGTTTCTTCCGAAAGTTCGCCGGCGGAGTTGAAGCCCACCATCACGTAAGCGGCCATCAGGCCCGAAACCAGGAAGGCTCCCACCGCGCCGAGGTCGGATGTCTGAAGCACGGTGGTGTCCGCCACCACCTCCGGTCCGCGCTGGGCGGCGCTGATGAGGGCCAGGATCACGGCCACGACGCCGACGATCTCGCAGGTGACGCCAACCGAGTTCACGTGGGCCATGAGCTTGACGCCGAGCGAGTTGATGATGGTGGTGGCCACCAGGAGGACGGCTCCGAGGATCACTGCGTTGGCAGCGCCGGTGACGGTGTTCAAAGCAGGATCGCCGCCCACCACCTGGAAGCCGTCCCAGAGCTGGGGCAGTACCACCTGGAGGGCGATGGCGGCGGCTGCGGCCGTGACAACCTGGGCGATGGCCATGAACCAGCCTGCGAACCAGCCCACGCCTTCCCCGCCCACCCGGCGCGCCCACTGGTACACGGCTCCGGACAGCGGGTAGCGGGCAGCGAGCTCCGCGAAGTTCAGGGCCACCAGCAGCTGGCCAATGAGGACCACCGGCCACGTCCAGAAGAACGCGGGACCGGCAAACGAGTAGCCGAACGCGAAGAGCTGAAAAATGGTGGTCAGGATGGACACGAAGGAAAAGCCGGCCGCGAAGGAGGCATAGCGGCCGAGTTTGCGGTGGAGGGTGGGCTGGTAGCCAAGGGACGTCAGGTCCGCATCGTCCGCATGGACGGTGGGAAGAACGGTTGAGGTCATCAGATTCTCCGGGGGGCTGGATGCGTGGCGGGGGCCGCCGGTACCGCAGCACTCGGCCGAAAGCTGCGGAATACCGGTCACTTGATAGTTTTCCAGCGGGATGTCCCCGGGGAGTTTCACCTCTGTAAAAGGCGGATAGACATCTTGTTTCGGCAGTATTTCCGTTCCCTCACCGCGGATCCGGGCGCGGGACTGGGCGCCGCATCCGTGGCGAGGCAATGCAAGAATGATGCGGTGACTTCAGCCGGACCGGGACGACCTCGCAGCCAAGAACCCTCCAGGCCAGGGGCCACAGCACGGGACGAAATCCTGGACGCAGCCGCCGAGCTGTTCACCACGCAGGGGTTCGCCACCACGTCCACCCGGTCCATTGCGGATGCGGTGGGGGTCAGGCAGTCCTCGCTGTACCACCACTTCAAGACCAAGGACGACATCCTCGGGGACCTGCTGGAGGGCACCGTCCTGGCAGGGCTGGAGTTTGCGCGGGCGGTGGCTGCCCTGCCCCCAGCCGAAGGGGAGGCAGCCGGCCGGCTTCACGCCGTCGCGCTTTACGACGGAACGCAACTGTGCAGCGCCCGCTGGAACCTCGGAATCCTTTACCACCTGCCTGAGGCGCGCAGCGGCCGCTTTGCCCGGTTCCTGGCAGACCGGCAGGAACTGCGCAATCTGTACCGGGAGCTGGGCGCGGCCCTGTCCCCCGCCGGCACAGCGGCCAGCTGGCAGTCCAGCCCGGGAGACCTGGCGTTCCGCCTGGTGGAATCGCTGATCAATCTCCGGGCGGACGGCATGACAACCCCCGAATCGCCGCTGCAGGCTGCGGACGCGGGACTGATCCTGTGCGGGCTGGCCGCTGACCTGCCCGCCATCCGGGAACAGGGCGCGGCGCTCATCGCACGCCTCGGCTGACCGCCGCCGGCTGCGGCCGCTGTTTCCCGGCGCAGCGTGGTGCCTGCAATCAGGTTGCTCAGCTAGGCTCGGAACATGACGCGTGAGAACATCAGGACCCCCGACGGCGGCACGCTGGAGCTCTTCTCCACGGGTGCCGAACTCGCTTCCGCCGGTTCGGGCGTTGTTATTGTCCCGCCTTCCATGGTCACCGCTGCGGATTACACCAGGTTCGCGCAGAAGCTCAGCGCGGCGCTGGGCCGGCCGGTGCACACGTTCAACAGGCGCGGCCGCGGTTCGTCGTCGCCCCAGCCCGAGGATTACACGCTGGACGTGGACATCCGCGATCTGCAGACGGTCATGAAACATACATCCAGCACGGACGTGTTCGGCCACAGCTTCGGCGGTGCCGTTGCGCTGCACGCAGCCCGGACGCTGCCCGTTGAACGGCTGGCCGTGTACGATCCCGCCGTCTCCGTGAACCACAGCGTCAAGGCGGACTGGACGGCGGAGTACGAGCGTGCCGCCGCTGCCGGCGACGACGACCGCGCCCTGGCCGTGCTGCAGCGCGGTCTTGAGGCCGGCGGCGCGTTTTCGTCCCGCATGCCGCTCTCCATGCTGACCCTGGCCAACAAGCTGACCGCCGGCACCTCAGAGGGCAAGCAGCAGCGGGAGATGATGCGCACCGGCGTCCGCGAGATCAAGGCAATCATCGCCGCGGACATGCCGGCCGAGCCGTTCCTGGCGCTGCCGCTGGAGACACTGATTGTGGTGGGCGAGAAGAGCCCGGCGTACTTCGGTATTGCCTGCGGCCAGATCCACGACGTGCTCTCCGGCTCCAGCTACACCATCCTCCCCGGCTACGGCCACGACGGCGTCATCAAGGCCCCGGACAAGCTGATCAAGGAACTGGCTTACTTCTACGCCGGCTAGCCCCATCTAAGTAGCAGCAGATGTCGTTTTGACGGCTCATTCCGACATCTGCTGCTACCCAGTCGGGCTAGTGGGCCGCGTGGGCCGGGACGGCACCTTGGGTCTTGCGCATCATCGCGGAGAGCACGACGGCGGCAAGGGAGATTACGGTAGCCGTCAGGAACGCTGCGCTCATCCCCGCGACGAGTCCCGACGCCGCGGACACCACAGCGAAGATGGACACCAGCAGCGCGGTGCCGGCCGCGCCGGCCACCTGCTGGGCGGTGCTCATGATGGCCGAACCGTGGGAGTAAAGGTGCGGCGGCAACGGGTTCAGGCCGGTGGTGAACGCCGGAGTGAACAGCAGCGCCAGGCCGAAACTCAGCCCTACGTGCAGGGTGACGATCCATGCCACGGACGTGCCGGCGTCGAGCATTGAAAACTGCCAGAGGGACAGCACCATCAGGATGGACCCGGAGACGGTGAGCGGCAGCGGCCCTACCTTGTCGAACAGCCGGCCGATGACCGGACCCAGCAGGCCCATGGCCAGGCCGCCCGGGAGCAGCGCGAGGCCGGTTTCGAGGGAGCCCAGGCCGCGGACCTCCTGCAGGTAGAGCGGGAGCAGGATAACGCCGCCGAACAGCGCCATCATGGCCACCACCATCAGCAGCACGGAGACCGTGAACATCCGGAAGTTGAAGGCGCGCAGGTCCAGCAGCGGAGCTTCAGCCTTCTGCAGCCGCACCTGCCGGAGGACGAAGACCGCCAGGCTGGCCACGCCGATCACCAGTGCCGCGATGGCCGTGGTTCCGGGGCCGGCCTGGCCGCCGTGGCCGCCGCCGATCTGGCTGAGGCCGTAGACCAGTCCGCCGAAGGCCGGGACGGTGAGGATGACCGAGGGGAAGTCGAGCCTGGTTTTCTCCGCCTGGCCGATGTTGGTCAGGTACTTGGCGCCGATCGCCAGGGCCGCAAGGGCGACCGGAAGGACGAACACGAACATGAAGCGCCAGGTGAAGTGCTCAAGGATCAGCCCGGAGACGGTGGGCCCCATGGCGGGTGCGACGGAGATGGCGATGCTGACGTTGCCCATCACGGCGCCGCGCCTGGCCAGCGGGACCAGGGTGAGGATGGTGGTCATCAGCAGCGGCAGCATGATCGCGGTGCCGCCCGCCTGGATGATGCGGGCCAGCAGGAGCAGCTCGAACCCGGGAGCCACGGCGGCAAGGGCCGTTCCGCCGGCGAAAAGGCCCATGGCCAGCATAAAGACGGCCCGGGTGGACAGGCTCTGCAGGATGAATCCGGTGGTCGGGATGACCACGGCCATGGTGAGCATGAAGCCGGTGGAAAGCCACTGGACGGTGGGCGCGTCCACCTGCAGGTCCACCATGAGCCGCTGCAGGGCAACGTTCATGATGGTCTCGTTGAGGATCACCACGAACGTTGCCACCAGCAGCGTGCTGATGATAGTCACCGATTCGCGGGACATCTTCTCCGGCGCGGCGGGCCTGGTTCCTTCAGTGTTGACGGACTGGCCGCTGGCGTTCGGCGAGACTTCGGTAGACATGGGTGTTCCCTCAGGGCGTGATGTGAGTGATGCGCGGAGATGGCCGCTGCAGATGCCAACACTCTACCGGTTGGACTAATTCCCGGAACCGGAACATTTCCCAAACCCTGAGGGAACACATGGGGGCTGCGCTGCGGGGCAGCCCCCGGCGGTTCTAGGCCGTCTGGCCGGCGTGCCGGCCTTCCGAGATTTCCTCCACCAGCTTGCTGTTGAAAGCGGGGAGGTCGTCCGGGGTGCGGCTGGTCACCAGTCCCTGGTCCACCACCACTTCCTCGTCAGTCCAGTTGGCGCCCGCATTCTTCAGGTCGGTCTGCAGGGTGTGGTAGGACGTGACGTTCCTTCCGGCCAGCACACCGGCTTCGATGAGGAGCCAGGGTCCGTGGCAGATGGAGGCCACCGGCTTGTGCTGCTCGAAGAAGCTCCGGGTGAAGCTCTGGGCGTCCTTGTCCACGCGGAGATGGTCCGCGTTGACGACGCCGCCGGGAAGGACCAGGGCGTCGTAGTCGGAGGCATTCGACTCTGCGACGGTGCGGTCGACGTCGAACGTGTCGCCTTTTTCCGTGCCGTTATAACCCTGCAGCTTGCCGCTCGTGGGTGCCACCAGGGTGGGCTGGCCGCCGGCGTCCTTCACTGCCTGCCAGGGACTGGTGAGCTCAACCTGCTCCACGCCGTCCGTCAGCAGGAATGCGACCTTCTTGCCTGCGATGCTGTGTTCTGACATTTTTTCCTCCTGGCCTGAGCGGGGGCCGGCACCTGGTAAAAGGCGCCGGCCGCCGCTCGAAAGTTTGCTTGCCGGACAGCTTCCAGCCTAGGAAGAAGAAAAGTCATAAGCAAGCTGACTATTCCGGGTGCCCTTCCCTACTTGACGGAGCCGGCCGTCAGCCCGCCCACAATGAACTTCTGCAGGTAGAGGAACAGGATGAGCACCGGCAGCGCGATCATCACCGAGCCGGCAGCGAAGACGCCCAGGTTGTTGCTGCGGTCCCCTGCGATGATGCCGAACATGCCCACCGCCAGCGTCTTGACGCCGTTGTCCGTCAGGAAGATGCTCGCCAGGATGTACTCGCCAATAACGGCCACGAACGCCAGCAGTCCGGTCACGGCCAGCACGGGAGTGATCAGCGGAAGGATCACACTGGTGAACGTCCGGAAGTGTCCCGCCCCGTCAATCCGCGCCGCCTCGTCGAGCTCATGCGGAATGGAATCGAAGAACCCCTTGATCAGCCAGACCTGGCCCAGTGCCCCGCCCATCAGCACCAGCGCGTAACCCGCCAGCGTGTTCAGCCCGATGGCCGGCACCACCTCGCCGAACTTCGCGATCATGAGGAACAGGGCCACGATGGCCAGGAACTGCGGGAACATCTGGACCAGGAGCAGCGCCAGCAGCCCGCCGCGGCGCCCGTAGAAGCGGAAGCGGGAAAACGCGTAGGCCGCAAGCGTGCTCAGGAGGACCTGCGCCACGGAAACCACAGTGCACAGGACCAGGGTGTTCAGGTACCAGGTTCCGTACGGGCCCTTGGAACCGCCCAGCAGCGTCTCGAAATTGACCAGGCTGAACGTGGTGGGAATCAGTTCCGTGGTGGCCACGCTTCCCAGCGGATTGAATGCCGCGGAAATGATGTAGAGCACGGGGAAACCCGCGAAGGCGACGCCCGCCAGGCCCACCATGTGCCGCCAGCCCACTTCCCGCCACCACCGCCTGCCGCGGGGCAGCTCAAGCCCGTCCTTGCGGACCAGCATGTTCGTCCGGCGGGACGGCGCGCCTTTTTCTGCCGGAGCTTCCGTGAGCAGATTGGTCATCGCACATCCTCCAAGGCTTTGGTGTAGCGGAACTGGATGCCTGCAAGCACTGCCGTGACAATGAACAGGACTACGGAAATTGCCGAGGCGAAACCGAACTCGGCGCCTGCACCGCCGAACGCTATGCGGTAGGCGCCGCTGATCAGGATGTCCGTGGCGCCGATCTGTCCGCCGCTGGCGGGGAAGGGGCCGCCGCCGGTGACCAGCTGGATGACGTTGAAGTTGTTGAAATTGAACGCGAACGAGGACACCAGCAGCGGCGCAACGGCCACCAGCAGCAGCGGGAACTGCACCTTGGTGAAGGTTGTCCAGGAGCTGGCACCGTCGATTTTCGCGGCCTCCGCAATATCCTGCGGCAGCGCCTGCAGCGCACCTGTGGCAATCAGGAACATGTAGGGGAAGCCCACCCAAAGATTGGTCAGCAGCACGGCCACCTTGGCAAGGAAAGGGTCGCCCAGCCAGTCGATCTTGGCTCCGCCGAGCATCGAATTGATGAGCCCGAAGTCCTTGTTGTAGAAGCTCTGCCACACGATGAAGGAGATGAACACCGGGATGGCGTACGGAACGATGATGACGGCCCGGTAGAGCTTGAGTCCGCGGATGCGTGGGTCATTGAGGGCGCTGGCGAGGAGGAGTCCGACGACGAAGGTGGTGGCCACCGAGCCGACTGCGAAGACGAGCGTCCACACGAAGGATCCCAGGAGGGCGTCACGGACCTGGGGGTCGGTAAAGAGCCGGACGTAGTTGGCGAAGCCGACGTTCTTTTCCCAGCTCTGGTCGAATCCCTTGCTGCCGTTGGCATCGGCAAAGTATTCCCGGTCTCCGAACTGCTGGACGGTGAAGACTTTCCCGGACACCGAATCGGTGATGCTGTCCGTTCCGGCGTCGTAGGTCAGTGTCTGGACGCCCTCAAAGGCGCGGTTGATGCCCTGGGCGCGGATGGCCCCCTTGTCCGTGGGAACAGTCAGTCCGCTGATCTTCGCCCCGGCGGCGTTGACTTCCTTGCCGGTGAGGATCTGGTAGCCGTCCGCAGCGCGGACGTAGCCGCCGTCGACCGTCACGTCCTCCCCGGCAAGGGGGCGCAGGCCCTGCCCGTCACCGGCAAAAACATCGTTCGACGGCGTTTCCACCAGGAAGAACGTGAAGGGGCCATCGGCGGCAGACCCTTCGGTGCCCACCGTGAGGTTGAAGGTCCTGGATTCGGGCAGTTGGGTCACGGAGTTGCGGACGATGGTGGATATCGCATCCTCCTTGGACCCGCGGGTTCCGTCGCCTGAGTTGGTGAAGGAAAGCTGCACGGTGGAAAGAATCGGCAGGAGGACGAAGACCGTGAGGAGCAGGGTGCCCGGCAGCAGGTACTTCAGCGGCACCAGGCGGCTGGTGGAATAGACGGCCAGGAGCCCGGCCGCACCGAGCCACAGTCCGATGAGCATGGCCCACTCGCCGCCGGCAATCAGCAGCGGCGTCAGGGAGACGGCAGCCCCCAGCACGGCGCCGAGCCCAAGGATCTTGGCCAGCAGCGCGGGGACCGACGCGGTGGAGCCCAGCGAAAGTCCGGGCCCCACCGCCTTCCCCGAGGAATTCTTGATTCGGGTGGTCATCGCCGGTGTTACTTCAGCGCACCGGCGATTGTCTGGCCGGCCTGCTCCATGGTGGCCGCCGGGTCTGCGCCACCGGCAATGGCAGCTTCTGCCTGGCCCAGCGGGGCCCACACGGCAGCCATCTGGGGCAGCGAAGGCATGGGGATGCCTGCAGCCGCGGCATCGGCGGCGATCTTGGTGTCCGGATCGGTCTGTGCCACTTCCTCCACCAGGGATGCGATCGCCGGCGGGATGCGGACTGCCTCGTACAGCGCGCGCTGGGTTTCCTTCTGCGATGCGGCCGTCTGGACGAAGGTTTCGGCGAAGGACTTGTTCTTGCCCTTGGACGCGACGTAGAACGACTGCACGCCGGTGAAGGGCTGGGCGGGCTGCATGCCGGCGAAGCCCGGAACGGCGCTCAGGCCGTAGTCAATCCCGGCTTTCTTCACGTCGCCAAGAGCCCAGGGGCCGTTCACCATGAAGGCTGTCTTGCCCTGGTTGAACAGCGCAATGGAGTTGTCGGCGCTGACGGAGCTGCTGAGGACCTTGGAGCCCTTTTCACCCAGCTCAGCGATCTTTTGCGCAGCTGCGATGGAGCCTTCCTTGCCAACCCCGAGGTCAGCGGTGTCGAAGCTGCCATCGGCCTTCTTGCCGAAGAGGTAGCCGCCGGCTGAGGAGTAGAGGGGCTGCATGAAGTAGGCGTCACCCTTGGGGCCCACCTGCAGGTTCAGCGCCCGTTCTGCGGTTCCGGCGGCAACAGCGGCATTGCCGGCGGTGAGCAGCTCCTCGAAGGAAGCGGGCGCCTCGGGCGCAAGCGCCTTGTTGCGGATGAGAACCAGGGATTCCACGGAAGCGGGCATGCCGTAGGTCTGGCCGTTGTAGGTGACGGCGTCCGTGGCCACAGGCAGGAGGTCGGCCTTCTGCTCGGCGGTGATCTGGACGGGATCGATGGCGCCGTTCTGGACCAGGTTCCCGATCCAGTCGTGCGCACCCATGACAATGTCCGGGCCGTTGCCTGAGGCGTTGGCCGTGACGAAGTTGGTCTGCAGCTCGGTGGCAACGGTCTGGACTTCCACCGTGATGCCGTTCTCTTCGCCGAACTTGTCGGCGATGGGCTGCAGTGCCTGGACCACGGGGCCGTTGGCCCAGATGACGAGATCGGCGTCCCCGCGTGCGGGTGCCTCGCCGGTGGGGGCAGCCGCCGCACTTTCGGAGGCAGCGCCTGATGCGCCGCCTGCCGGGGCCTGCCCGCCGGAGCAGCCTGAGGCGAGAAGCATCAGGGAGACGGCGGCCGCCGTCGTGAGTGAAAGCCTGGCCTTGCGGACCAAGGGCCTGGTAAGAGCTGTGCGCACCGATGCGCCTCCTTCATGAATTGGGCAAATGCCCGGTGTAAGAAATGCCCGCCCTGGGAGATATCGGCTGTCAGGTGCCAACCCCGGCGGTGAGACAAGTCACAACTGTAAGCGATTCCATTGAGAACGTCCACACGATCCGCAAATTAAAGCTTTCCTTGCGAATACTGGATGGAAGCTGTTCCATTTTTGGCGCAAATACCGCTAGCATAACCGGATGACCAACACACTCATGCTCGACGAGTCCGACGTCTCCGCCCTCCAACTGGTGCCGGTCCACCCCGCCGACCACGGCACTGAATGGTGGCGGTCCTCGGTGATCTACCAGATCTATCCCCGTTCCTTCCGGGACCTCAACGGCGACGGCCAGGGCGACCTGCCCGGCATTACGGCCGAGCTGCACCAGCTGGCGGCCCTGGACGTCGACGCCGTCTGGCTCTCACCGTTCTACGTCTCGCCACAGCGGGACGGCGGGTACGACGTCGCCGATTACTGCGACGTCGATCCCGTGTTCGGCACCCTGGGCGACTTCGACGCGCTGGTGGCCCGGGCAGATTCGCTGGGCATCCGGGTGATCATCGATCTGGTGCCGAACCACTGCTCCTCGGACCACGCCCTGTTCCAGGCCGCACTCAAGGCAGGGCCGGGAAGCCCCGAACGGGAGATGTTCATCTTCCGGGACGGCCGCGGGGAATCCGGGGAGCTCCCGCCCAACAACTGGCAGTCACACTTCGGCGGCCCGGCCTGGACCCGCATTACCGAGCCCTCAGGCGAGCCCGGCCAGTGGTACGTCCACCTTTTCGATTCCTCGCAGCCGGATTTCAACTGGGACAACCCTGCCGTGCACGCCGAGTTCGAACGCGTCCTCCGCTTCTGGCTCCAGCGTGGTGTTGCCGGCTTCCGGGTGGACGTGGCCCACGCCCTGGTCAAGGCCGCTGGACTGCCGGACTGGCACGGCCGGCCCGACGGCATCAGCACCGATGACTTCCCCGGCCATCTTGCGCCGATGTTCGGGCAGCCCGAAATCCATGACATCTACCGCAGGTGGCGCGAGGTCCTGGCCGAGTTCGACGGCGACCGCATCCTTTGTGCCGAGGCGAGCATCGATCCCCTGTCCCGGCTGACCAACTGGGTCCTGCCGGACCAGATGCACCAGGCGTTCAACTTCGCGTACCTGGGCACCCCATGGGACCCTGCCCGGTTGCGCGCAGTCATCGAAAGTTCGCTGCGGATGTTCGATTCGGTCGGGGCCCCCACCACCTGGGTCCTTTCAAACCACGACGTCGTCCGGCACGCGACGCGCTTCGGCATCGTGGAACCCGCGGCCCGCCCCGGCGACGGCCTGGGTGCCGAGGATGTCCAGCCAGACGCGGAGTTGGGCCTGCAACGTGCCGCCGCAGCCTCGATGCTCATGCTCGCCCTGCCGGGCGGCGTGTACCTGTACCAGGGCGAAGAACTGGGCCTCCCCGATCACACCACCATGGACCACACGTTCCGCCAGGACCCCTCGTTCCAGCGCACCGCGGGAGAACGCATCGGCCGTGACGGCTGCCGGGTGCCCCTGCCCTGGGAGGCGGCAGCACCTGCTTTCGGCTTCAACAGCACCGGCGAGTCCTGGCTGCCGCAGCCGGAGGAATGGGCAACGCTGTCCAGGGACGTGCAGGACCGGGACGGGTCCTCTGTCCTGTCCCTGTATCGCCGGGCGCTGGGGCTTCGCCGCGCCATGAAGCTCGGAGCCGGCTCCCTGGACTGGCTTGAAGGGTCCTCCGCCTCGGACTGCGTGACGTTCGTAAACAACGGAGTCCTGGTGATGATGAACATGGGTGACGAGCCGGTTGGCCTGCCTGGCCTGGAGATCCTGCTCAGCACGGACGGGGACGCAGCCGCCCAGCGTAAACTGGGACCTGCGCAGTGCATCTGGCTGCGCATGGGGCCAAGCGGAACATCAGAGGGTCAGTGGCAGGAATCAGGGATGTAGCTCGTTTGGCGGGTGTTTCGCAGGCGACGGCGTCGCGGGCTCTGAGCGGTAAGGGCAGTGTTTCGGCCAGGGCCAGGGAGGCCGTGGCCGCCGCGGCCAGCGAACTCGGCTTTGTCATGTCCTACCACGCCTCCAGCCTGGCGAGCGGGCGCAGCCACAACATCGGGGTGGTCCTCCCCTTCGTCAACAGGTGGTACTTCGCCACGCTGCTCGAGGGCGCCAATTCCGCGCTGATGGACGCCGGCTACGACCTCACCCTGTACGACTTCCAGGGCGACCGGTACCGGGAATCGGTACTGGGGGACTTCCTCCTGCGCAAGCGGCTCGACGGCGTCCTGGCCGTCTCGCTCCAGCTCAACGCGCACGAGACCGAACAGATCCTCGCGGCCGGGATTCCGGTGGTCGGTGTGGGCGGCCCGCTGCCGGGGATCCCCACGCTCCGGATTGACGATGTGGAGGTGGGCCGGCGCGCCACCAACCACCTGATCAGCCTGGGGCATTCACGCGTGGCGCACCTCGGCGGCGAGCACGAATACGGCAGGAACTTCGAGATCTCCAGCGGCCGCCGTGCGGGGTACGAGGAAGCGATGGCGGCGGCAGGCCTGCCGCTGCGCGAGGCGTGGTCCCTCATTTCCGACTACTCGGCGAACGATGCGTACAAGGAGACAAAGCAGCTGCTGGCGGATGCCGAGGAGCGGCCCACCGCCATCTTCTGCGCGTCCGACGAGATGGCCTTTGGCGCAATGCTGGCAGCCCGCGACCTCGGGTTGCGGATCCCCGAGGAGCTGTCCGTCATTGGGGTGGACGGCCACGAAATGGGCGAAATCCTGGGACTGACCACCATCGACCAGTTTCCGCGGAGCCAGGGTACGCGGGCGGTGGAACGCCTGCTGGCGCTGGTGCAGGACGACGGCCAGGCCGCGGCTGGGCCGGCGGATGAGCTGATGGAGACCCGGCTGCTGGTCCGCTCCAGCACCTCCGCACCCCGCATCCCCGCCGGGCAACCCGGCGCCTGACAGCGGTTGGCCCCGAACAACGGTTGGCTTGAAAACACTGGGCAGTCAGCCGCTGTGGTGTCCGATCAGCCAGACCGCCATCTGCCGGGCACGGTCGGCGGCCAGCGTGTCACCCTCCACGGCCTGGATGACCGAGCCCTTCATCAGGATCAGCAGCGAGCGGGCAAATTCTTCGGGGCGCACCAGCCCGGCCTCTTCCGCCACGGCCCGGACGTGGCCGCGGATTTTTGCCAGGTAATCGATGCTGGCCTGCCCCAGCGGATGGGCCGGGCCCATCTCCAGCATGACCCTCACAAACGAACAGGCCTCGAAGTCCTCCCGCCGGAACCAGTCCCCGAAGACGTCGAAGATGGCCAGCAGCTGCTCCTGGGGAGTGCTGCCCCGGCGCCGCGCCTCGGAGAGGATCCCGTCCATGGTCCACTGCTTGTCCCGCTGCTCCAGGAATGCGAACACCAGGGAATCCTTGGACGGAAAATGCCGGTAGAAGGTGGCTTTGGCGACCCCGGACCGCTCAATGAGCTCGTTGACGCCAACGTCCCGCACGCCGCGCGTGGAAAACAGCTCGTAGGCAACAGCCAGGATCCTGTCCACCGAATGGGCAGGACCGGATTCCGCCACCGCGGCAGCTTCGGGGAACGCCGGGACTTTAGCCTCTGGATTCATCGCAAAATCAGTCTACTCCGGGGGAAGACAGACCGGTCTTCCCACCTGTAATGTTTCCCGTAGCGCAGTGCTTCGACGCCGTGGAGGCCCCCAGCCGGGCCCTCTCGGACTGGTGCAAGGAGGCCCCGATGTCAGCAGAGCGGATGTTCCAGAGCGTTCCCTCAGACCCTGATCCCTGGATGGCCGAAGACACCCCGTCCGAGATCCGGGAGTTCGCCATTGAGTCCCTCCGGTGGCAGGCCCAGGAAATCATCGATGAAGTTCTCTGCAGCCGCGAACCCGGTGAGGAGCTCGCCAGGGCACGCCTGCGCCGCTGCGTCGCCAAGCACCCCGGCAGGCCGGAGCGCGCGCTGCTCGAACAACTGATGATCAACCGGGAAGAGCCCTGCATCTAGCGGCCTGGCGTCAGGAACGCAGCGGTGCGTTGTCGATCAGCCGCACCGGCCCCACTTTGGCGGCGATGAGCGCCAGGGCTTCACCGCTGAACGGCGTCTGCCGGCAGTTCTCCGCGAGCGGCTCCAGGGTCTCCGGGTCCACCACCTCGAAGTAATCCAGCCCCACCAGCGGCTGGGACTCCACCAGGGCACGGGCTGAGTCAAGGTCCAGCGGCTGCCGGGCGTTCGCGCGTTCCTCCAGCAGCCGGAGGGCCCGCGACAGCACCAGGGCCGCCTCCCGCTCTTCGTCCGACAGAAAACGGTTGCGGCTGGACAGTGCCAGCCCGTCGACGGCACGCACCGTGGACACCCCCACGATCTCCACCGGGAAGTTGAGGTCCGCCACCATGCGCCGGACAAGGGCCAGCTGCTGCGCGTCCTTCTGGCCGAAGTACGCCCGGTAGGTTGGCAGGCCTCCCGGTGCCGGCCCGGCGGCGGGCAGGCCCGCGGCGGGCAACCCGTAGTGGAGCAGCTTGGCCACCACCGTCAGGGCGCCGTCAAAATGGCCCGGCCGGGAGGCGCCCTCCCATTTTTCCCCAAGCCGGCCCGAGGTGATGCGCACCAGCGGTTCGCCGCCGGGATAGACCTCCTCTACCGGCGGCGCGAAGACCAGGTCCACGCCCTGGTCTTCCAGCAGTGCAAGGTCGGCGTCCAGCGTGCGCGGGTAGCGGTCCAGGTCCACGGCGTCGCCGAACTGCAGCGGGTTGACGAAGATGGTGGCCACCACAACGTCGTTCTGTTCGACGGCGGCACGCGCCAGGGCAGCATGGCCCTCGTGGAGCGCACCCATGGTGGGCACAAGCCCCTGGGATCTGCCCTGCCCGGAGCCCAGCAGCCGCGCGCCTTCGGAGCGAAGCTCAGCCACCGTGGTGGCAAGTTTGATGGGCATCGTCAGTCCTCCTTGGGATCGAGGGCCTGGCGCAGCCCCTCCAGCTGGTCCGGCTTCAGCAGTCCGCGCCCCTCTGCCCGCAGGGCGGTGGCGCGTGCCATGGCAAGGTAGGCGGCCAGCACATCGCCGTGTCCGCCGCCGTCGAACTCCCGCAGCGCCTCGGCGTGCGCCGCGACCGTGCCAACGTCACCGCGCGCCACCGGACCGGTCAGGGCGGACTCCCCTGCGGCCAGCGCGTTCTCCAGCGTGGCCCGCAGGAGCGGGCCCAGCATGCGTTCCGGCAGCTCCACTCCCACCGAGCGCAGCAGCTCGGACGCCTGCGCAACGAGGGTGACCAGGTGGTTGGAACCGTGCGCCAGGGCTGCGTGGTACAGCGTCCGGTCCGCCTCGGCAATGGCCACCGGTTCGGCGCCCATCTCCACCACCAGTGCCTGCGCGATGGGAAGCATGGCGGCATCGGCCGTGACGCCGAAGGTGCAGTCCAGCAGCCGGGTGAGGTCCAGGCTCATCCCCGTGAACGTCATGGCGGGGTGCAGCGCCAGCGGGACGGCTCCGGCGGCCCTGACCGGGTGCAGGACGCCCACGCCAAACCGGCCGGAGGTGTGCGCAACCAGCTGGCCCGGCTGCCATGCGCCCAGCTTCGCGAGCCCGTCCACCAGGCCCGGGAGGGCGTCGTCCGGGACGGCCAGCAGGACCAGCTCCGCCCGCTCAACGATCTCCTGCACTTCCAGGACCGGCACGCCGGGGAGTAACGTTTCTGCGCGCTCACGGCTCGCCTCGGACACCGCCGAAACACCGACGACGGCATGTTCCGCGGCGCGCAGGGCGGCGCCAAGGACCGCCCCCACCTTGCCCGCGCCGATGATTCCAACGCCGAGGCGTCCCGGCTTAGCCATGCTGCCCGCCTTCCTGTTGCTGTGGGGTGGGGGTTTCCAAGGGGGTTGGGACTTCCAGGGGCCCGGCCACTGGTCCAGTGCCGGCCACCGCGTCACCAGGCACCACCTGCCGGAGCCATTGTTCGGTTGTTTGCCGCTTCCTGGCCAGCCGGGCGCGCGCAGACTGTTCGTCGAACAAGGACAGGGCCACCTCGGTAGTGGCCTGGGCCAGCCGCGGCACCACGGGTCCGGGGGTGGTGTGGAGCACCAGGTCGGCGACGCGGAACCGGCGTGCCAGCGGACCCTGGTGCAGGGCGATGGACTGCGTGCGCTGGTGGCGGCAGCTTGTGGTGGTTCCGCACCAGCGCACGCAGTCCATCGCCCTGCACCAGGGTC
>NZ_JBJURL010000079.1:0-19253 GCF_046097905.1 Pseudarthrobacter sp. NKDBFgelt
ACCCATGCTGCCGGCCGGGCGGGGGAGCCGCCCTCCTTGACTTCCCCGCCACCCTGAACAAGTGTGGGAACGGAACCCAGGGACGGCGCTGTTCCGGACGGCGCTGTTCCGGACGGCACGGCTTCGGACGGCACTGTTTCCGGGAGGATGTTCCTCGTGGCCGTGGGGGACGGGCCTGCCCGGCCGGCGCGGCTGGAATTCCCCTCCCGGCGGCAGGCAGTGCTGACCCTCGACGGCCGCACCAGTACGTACTCCATTGCGCCGGTCTTCCGCGGCCCGGCCGACCCAACCCGTGATTCGCCAGTTGTCGGCATACCCGCGGAACTGTTCCTGGGCAATGGGGGCTGGTCCTGCCGGCTGGACGTACTGAGCCGCGAAGCGAGGCTTGACCGGGTGCTTGCGGCCCTCCAGCGGGAGGAGGGCGCCACCGATCCCGCGGTGCGTTCACCCATGCCGGGAACAGTGGTCTCCGTTCCGGTCAGTGACGGGGACACCGTGGCGGCCGGCCAGCTTCTCGTCTCGGTCGAGGCCATGAAGATGGAGCACCAGCTGGTGGCCCCGCTGGACGGCACCGTCCATCTCACCGCCCGCCCCGGCGACCTGGTGAAGGCGGACCAGGTGCTGGCCACCATCCACCCCCACACAGGCGCCGCAGGCGAAGATACGGGCGCAGAAACAGACACACCCAATGGCGAAGGAGCCTAGGCATGGCAGGTTTTGAACTCAACGAGGAATACCAGGACCTCAGCGACACGGTCCGGGACTTCGCGGACAACGTGGTGGCGCCGGTGTCCGCCAAGCACGACGAAGAGCACAGCTTCCCGTACGGCGTGGTCAAGCAGATGGCGGAAATGGGGCTGTTCGGGCTGCCCTTCCCCGAGGAATTCGGCGGCATGGGCGGGGACTACTTCGCCCTGGCCCTCGCCCTGGAGCAGCTGGGCCGGGTGGACCAGTCTGTGGCCATCACCCTGGAAGCCGGCGTCTCGCTGGGAGCCATGCCCATCTACCGCTTTGGCACGGACGCCCAGAAACAGGAGTGGCTGCCCATGCTCGCGTCCGGCCAGGCGCTCGCCGGATTCGGGCTGACCGAACCGGAAGCAGGATCGGACGCGGGCGGCACCAAAACCACGGCGCGGCGCGAGACCGTCGGAGACAAGACAGAGTGGGTGATCAACGGCAATAAGGAGTTCATCACCAACTCCGGAACGGACATCACCCGGCTGGTGACGGTCACCGCCGTTACCGGGCAAAAGGACCGCGGGGACGGCACGGTGCAGAAGGAAATCTCCACCATCCTGGTGCCCACGGACACCCCCGGTTTCAAGGCGGAAAAACCGTACAACAAAGTGGGCTGGAACGCCTCGGACACCCACCCGCTGACGCTGAAGGACGTCCGCGTTCCGGAAGGGAACCTGCTGGGAGCGGAGGGCCGCGGCTACGCCAATTTCCTGTCCATCCTCGATGAAGGGCGGATCGCCATTGCCGCGCTGGCTGCGGGCGCAGCACAGGGCTGCGTGGACCTGTCAGTCAAGTACGCCAAGGAGCGCAGCGCCTTCGGCCACCAGATCGGCAAGTACCAGGCCATCTCCTTCAAGATCGCACGCATGGAGGCCCGTGCCCACACCGCCCGCCTGGCCTACTACGATGCGGCGTTCCGCATGCTTGCCGGAAAGCCGTTCAAGACCCAGGCGGCCATCGCTAAGATGGTCGCAGGCGAGGCAGCCATGGACAACGCGCGGGATGCCACCCAGGTATTCGGCGGCTATGGCTTCATCAACGAGTTCACCGTGGCACGCCACTACCGCGACTCCAAGATCCTTGAAGTGGGGGAAGGCACCACGGAGGTGCAGCTGATACTGATCGCCCGCGAACTGGGTCTGTAGTACTGGCACTGTAGTAACTGGCACCGTAGCCCGCCTGAGAGGATCACCGATGATTGACAAGGTTGTTGCCAGCGCTGACGAAGCCATAGCGGACATCCCGGACGGCGCCTCCCTGGCCGTGGGCGGATTCGGCCTCTGTGGAATCCCGGTCACCCTCATTGACGCACTGCACCGGGCAGGCACAACAGACCTGGAAACCATCAGCAACAACTGCGGCGTGGACGACTGGGGACTCGGCATCCTGCTCCGGGACGCGCGGATCCGCCGCACCATCAGCTCCTACGTGGGCGAGAACAAGGAGTTCGCCCGGCAGTACCTGGCGGGTGAGCTTGAGGTGGTGCTCACCCCGCAGGGCACCCTGGCCGAGAAGCTGCGCGCCGGCGGCGCCGGGATCCCTGGCTTCTACACCACGGCAGGGGTGGGCACCCAGGTATCGGAGGGCGGGCTGCCCCAAAAGTACGACGCCGAGGGCGGGATTGCCGTGGCTTCCGCGCCTAAGGAGGTGCGCTCCTTCGGCGGGGTCGACTATGTGCTGGAGGAAGCCCTGACCCCGGACTTCGGGCTTGTCCATGCATGGAAAGGGGACCGGCACGGAAACCTGGTCTTCCACGCCACCGCCATGAACTTCAACCCCCTGTGTGCCATGGCCGGCAGGATCACCATTGCCGAGGTGGAGGAGCTCGTGGAGCCGGGCGAGCTGGACCCGGAACACATCCACACCCCTGGCATCTTCGTCCAGCGTGTGGTCCTCGCCGCAAACGCGGAGAAACGCATCGAAAAACGGACCGTGGCCCTGGCCCGGCCCGGACAGGCAGAATCCGCACACAACGCCGGCAGCCCCCGGCAGGCAGGAGCATAGCCATGGACCCCAACAGCCCCGACGCTCCGCGGCCGGAAGGCGTGCGGCCAGAGTACCGCCGGGCGGCGGCGCAGCAGCACGAGGTGGAGGCTGACGGAGCCGGCGCCAAAGGGTGGACCCGGAACGAACTGGCGGCCCGGGTGGCCAAGGAGCTCAGCAACGGCCAGTACGTCAACCTGGGCATCGGCATGCCCACCCTCATCCCCAACTACATCCCCGATGGCGTGGAAGTGGTGCTCCACTCGGAGAACGGAATCCTCGGCGTCGGCCCCTATCCGGAGGAAAACGCCATTGATCCGGACCTGATCAACGCGGGCAAGGAGACAGTCACCGTCAACAAGGGTGCCGCGTTCTTCGATTCGGCTTCTTCCTTCGGCATGATCCGCGGCGGCCACGTGGACGTGGCCGTCCTGGGCGCCATGGAGGTGGCCGCCAACGGTGACCTGGCCAACTGGATGATTCCGGGCAAGATGGTCAAGGGAATGGGCGGCGCCATGGACCTGGTGTTCGGTGCCAAGAAGGTGATCGTGATGATGGAGCACGTGGACCGCAACGGGAACCCGAAGATCGTCCAGGAGTGCTCCCTGCCGCTGACCGGCAAAGGCTGCGTGGACCGGATCATCACGGACCTGGCCGTCATCGACGTCGTGGCGGACGAATACGGGTCCCGGCTGGTGCTGCGCGAGCTGGCGCCCAACGTGTCAGCGGAGGACGTGGCCGCCGCCACCGGGGCCGAGCTGTTCGAAGAGGACCAGGAACTGACCGTATGAGCGGCGGTGGCGGTGCTGCGGCAGGCTCAACCGGCGGGGAACCGCGGGTGGTCGAACAGCGGGGACTGTACTTCGAGGAACTGGAAGAAGGGGTCACGTACGCCCACCGCCCTGGCCGCACCGTGACAGAGGCGGACAACGTCCTGTTCACCACGCTCACCATGAACACCCAGGCCCTGCACCTGGATGCCGCCTGGAGCGCCGGGCAGCCCTTCGGCCAGCGCCTCATGAACTCCATGTTCACCCTGGCCACCATGGTGGGACAGTCCGTTTCCCAGCTGACGCAGGGGACCATCATTGCGCAGCTTGGCCTTACTGATGTTTCCTTTCCGCACCCGCTCTACCACGGTGACACGCTTTACACCGAGACGGTCATCAGCGGAAAGCGGCTCTCGGGCTCCCGGCCCGGGCAGGGAATCGTCACCATGGAGCACACAGGCCGCAACCAGGACGGCACGGTGGTGGCACTTGCCACGCGGAGCTGCCTGATGTGGACGCGGGAAGCCCATACGGGCCAGCCCGGCAGAGGGCAGGGGAACGGACAGGAGACAATGCCGGTATGACTTTTGTAATGGGCCCCGCCCTGCTGTTCTGCCCCGCCGACCGGCCCGAGCGCTACCAGAAGGCCGCTGCCCGGGCGGACGCCGTCATCCTGGACCTTGAAGACGCCGTGGCACCAGCGGACAAGCAGCGCGCCCGCGGCGCCATCCTCGCCCAGCTGGGAACCACGGGGGTGGAGCCGGAGCTTGAACCCAGCTGCACCATCGTGCGGGTGAATCCCGCCGGCACCGAGGAGTTCGAGAAGGATCTCCACTGCCTTGCCCACACGCCCTACCGGACGGTCATGCTGGCTAAAGCGGAAACCGTCCAGCAGCTCGAAGCCCTGGACGGCTACAAGGTCATCGCTCTGTGTGAAACAGCACTGGGAGTCCTCAACGCCCCCGCCATGGCAGCCGCCCCCAACGTGGTGGGCCTGATGTGGGGGGCAGAGGACCTGCTGGCATCGCTTGGCGGCACGTCCAGCAGGAAGGCCGACGACGGTTACCGGGCCGTGGCGCTGCACGCCCGTTCCGCCGTGCTGCTGGCTGCGCGCGCCCACGGCAAGGAGGCGGTGGACGCGGTGTACACGGACATCCCGGATCTTGCCGGGCTGGAGGAGGAAGCGGCCGACGCCGTGGCCTCCGGCTTCAGCTCCAAAGCGTGCATCCATCCGAGCCAGGCCGCCGTGGTCCGGGCCGCCTACGCACCCTCCGCCGCCGACGTCGCGGATGCTGAAGCCCTCCTTGAGGCTGCAGCAGCCGCCGGCTCGGGAGTGTTCAAGCACCAAGGAAAGATGATCGACGGTCCCATCCTTATGCACGCACAGGAAATTATCCGCCGCGCCCAGGCCCGCGGCTAGACGATATGATTGGGGGGTGCCGGCTCAACCCGGCCGCCTTCACCCCATCCGCCCGGGCGACCGCCGCAATGACAGCGGCGGAATCGGCTCATAGAGCAGCGTCCGCACCCAACGGTTCCCGGTCTCCCTGAACTCTTGCCGGCCGGCAAAGCGGTAGCGGTAGCTGCGCACGCGCACCCAGCGCGGCGGTGCGCCGTCGAACGGGTCATGGCGGAGGAGCCGCAGGGTCTGCCGGTCCGCCTCCAGCAGCTTTCCCAGGAAGGCATAGAACCATTCCTCGTGGACGGTCCTCAGCGGCAGGAACCACATCAGCCAGTCAAGCCGCAGGTGGTAGGGCGCCCACTGCCGGGGGAGCCTGCGGACATCACCCGGCTTGCCCCTGAAACCGTACTCCCGCCAGTCGGAGGACTCGTCCGGATCCTCGTCGAAGGTTCCCTCCACCACAATCTCAATCCGCTGCTTGGTCACGGTGCCGAATGCCCCGTAGGTATTGACCAGCTGCCACCGGTTGAAGCTGGCATTCATCAGCTGGCGGCGGGAGAAAAGGTTGCGCAGCGGCCAGTAGCTGAGGACCACCAGCAGCAGCGTGGCCGCCAGGGTGAGGGCCAGCCACCACAGGGGAGTCTCCCTCTCCACGCCGGCCTGGCCGTGCCAGTCCAGGGGGATGGCCGGCAGCACGGCATGCGCAACGGGATCGCTGACAGCGGCGAAGGCGAGCACGATGGCAATCCAGTTCAGCCAGGCGAAGTTGCCTGTGGCCACCAGCCACAGCTGCGTGAAAATGACGATCCCCGCGGCCACGCTGGCGACGGGCTGGGGTGCGAACAGGAAGAACGGCACCACCAGCTGGGCGAAGTGGTTGCCGAGGACCTCGACCTTGTGCAGGGGCCTCGGCAGGAGGTGCGCCTGGCGGCTCAGCGGCCCCGGCATCGGCTGGGTCTCGTGGTGGTAGTACAGGGCCGTCAGGTCACGCCACTCCCGGCCGCCGCGGATCTTGATCATCCCGGCACCGAACTCCAGCCGGAACACCAGCCACACGATCAGGATCAGGATGGTGCGCGGCGGGTCGGTCTGGTCCGAGCCCAGGAAGGCCACGGTGAAGCCGGCCTCCAGGAGCAGCATCTCCCACCCGAAGCCGTAGAACGTCTGTCCCACATTGACGATGGACATATACAGCAGCCACAGGGCCAGGAACGCGATGAGTGGAACCCAAGGCGGGCCCTGCTGCGGGATGCCGGCCACCAGCAGCGCCGACACCAGCAGCCCGGCGGCACACACCCAGCGTAGCAGCCGGTCCGTGTACCGCCAGCGGAACAGGGTGGGCCGCCGCAGGCGGCTGAAACCGGACAGGAAGTCAGGTGCCGGGAGGAGGCCCCGCTCACCCAGGAGCGCCGGGAACTGGTTCAGCGAGGACAGGAACGCGACGAAGTACAGCGCCGCCACACCCCGCTGCAGCACCTGCCGCGCGAATTCGTATTCCGGCGCATCGAACCAGGAGAGCCAGTCCACGCACTCCACGTTACGCCGACGCCCGTCAGGGATGCCACAGAAGGATGCCGCCAGGGGATGCCACTAGGATCGAGGGATGTTCGTGCTGGTGCTGATCGCCGTTATTGCAGGCGCGCTGGCCCAGCGGATCGCGGGCCTGGGCTTTGGGCTGCTCGTCTCCCCGGTGCTGGTGGTGCTCCTGGGCCCCTTCGACGGCGTGATGATCGTCAACCTCTGCGGTGCCACGTCATCGCTCCTTATCCTCTCCCGGGTGTGGCGGCACGTCGCCTGGAAGAAGTACTTCGGGCTGGCGCTCGCAGCACTGGCCGGCGTATTGCCCGGTGCCTGGCTGGCAAGCAACGTGCCGGAGGCCCCGCTGCAGATCTGCATCGGCGTCCTGCTCCTCATCGCCCTGCTCGCATCCCAGCGGCTGACCAGGAGTTCCTGGCGCGCCAGCGGCCCGGTCCCCATGGCATCCCTGGGGTTTTCCAGCGGCCTGATGAATGCCGCCGCGGGTGTTGGCGGTCCTGCCATCACGGCCTATGCCATCGCCACCCGCTGGGAGCAGAAGAGCTTCAGCGCCACCCTGCAGCCGTACTTCATCACCACAGGGTTCACGTCGCTGCTCAGCAAGTACGTGTTGTCCGGCGGGCACGTCCCTGCTTTGGAAGGCTGGCAGTGGCTGGCGATCCTGGCAGCCATGGTTGCGGGCATCGTTGCGGGGGACCTGCTGGCCGGCCGGGTGCGCCCCACGTCCGCCCGCCGCATCGTCACTGTCATTGCCTACCTGGGTGCCGTGGCCACGCTGGCCAAGGGCCTGGTGGAACTCGCGGCCGCCTGAGTGCTTGGCCCGGTGCGCCGGGCTGCACAAACATGTTTTGCTGGATCCATGACACGTGTTGCGGTAATAGGTGCAGGTATCGTCGGGCTGTCCACAGCCCATGCCCTCCAGAAGGCGGGTGTGGACGTCACCGTCTACGAGTCCGGGACCCCGGGCTCAGGACAGTCCGCCGGGGAGTCGAGGATCTTCCGGCACGCCCACGACGACGTCCGGCTGGCCGCGTTCGTGCGTCACAGTCGCGCCCTCTGGCGGGAGTGGGAGGCGGAGTTCGGTGTGGAACTGGTCTCCGGCGCCGGTGCGGTGGCTATTGGGGACAGCGTGGAGGACAAGCTCCGCGTTCTCAGCGGCCTGCCGGAGATTCCAGTGAGGCTGCTGGCACCGGCAGAACTCGCGGCGGCGCTGCCGATCCTCGCGGACTTCCAGGGCAAGGCGATGTTCGATGCCCAGGGCGGGGCAATCCGCACCCGCGCCGCGTTCCGCGCCCTGGCCGGGACACTTGAGGACGCCCTCGTGGCGGACCACGTGCTGACTGTCCGGCCTGCCGGCCGCAGTGTGGAGGTCCGCACCGGGACACGGGTAGACCGGTTCGACCATGCGGTCCTGTGCGCCGGCCGCGGGACGGCAGCGCTGGCCCGGGGCGCGGGGCTGGACATACCCGTTGAACACGCCGCGCATGCCCGGGTGACGTTCCGTGTGCGGGATGGCGCGTCCGCTCCGCTGCCAACATTCCAGGACGGCAGCGGAGTATTCGGGGAAACCGGCGTCTATGCTGCGCCCTCGGCCGACAACCGGCGTTACGCGGTGGGCCTGAGCGAAACAACAGACGTGCGCCGGGACGGGAGCCTCGCCGATCCCGCTGCCCTGGAATCACTGTCGGCCCGTGCGGCGGCCTACGTAAGGACGGCACTGCCCGGCCTGGATCCCGAACCGGACGGCTACGTCCACTGCTGGGTGACGCGACTGCCGTGGGGCGATGACGGCGTGGGAATCTGGTCTGCCGGCAGCGTCAGCGCCGTGGCCGGGCACAACCTCTTCAAGCAGGCACCGGCGCTGGGGGAGGCGCTGGCAGAAACAGCACTGTCCGGCGTCGTTCCCGCTGTCCTGCGGCCTGAATCACAGCTCGGAAAGTCCTGAACGGCCGGGCACCACGGTGCGCGATACTTAAGCAATGCAGCCACGCAGAATCGTCCTCCTCGGATCCACCGGTTCCATCGGCACCCAGGCGATTGACGTCGTCGACGGCGCCCCGCACCTTTTCGAGGTAGTGGCCCTCAGCGCCGGGGGAGGGAACCTGGAGCTCCTCGCCCGCCAGGCGGTGCACACTGGCGCGTCGGTCATCGGCATTGCCGGCGGTGACCCCGGAACGCTGGCATCGCTCATTGCCGACGCTGCCGCGGCGGCAGGAATACCCGGCTACCGGCCCGAAATCTTCGCCGGACCGGACGCCTCCACCCGGATCGCCGGCGTTGAAGCGGACGTGGTGCTCAATGGAATCACCGGATCGATCGGCCTGGCACCCACGCTGGCGGCCTTGAATTCCGGGGCCACGCTTGCCCTGGCCAACAAGGAATCCCTCATCGTGGGCGGATCGCTGGTGAAGGCGGCAGCCCGGGAGGGCCAGATCGTCCCCGTTGACTCCGAGCACTCAGCGATCGCCCAGTGCCTGCGCTCGGGCTCGGCCGCGGAAGTGGAAAAACTGATCCTCACAGCATCCGGCGGTCCTTTCCGCGGCAGGAGCAGGGACGAGCTGCATGGGGTGACCCCCCAGGAAGCGCTGGCCCACCCCACCTGGGACATGGGGGTCATGGTCACCACCAACTCGGCCACGCTCGTCAACAAGGGCCTGGAAGTCATCGAGGCACACCTGCTCTTCGACGTGCCGCTTGACCGCATCGACGTGGTGGTCCATCCCCAGTCCGTGGTGCACTCCATGGTGCAGTTCATCGACGGGTCCATCATCGCCCAGGCGTCCCCGCCCGACATGCGCCTTCCCATCGCCCTGGGGCTGGGCTGGCCGGACCGGGTGCCGGGAGCGGCGGCCGCCTGCGACTGGACGCGGGCAGCCACCTGGACGTTCGAGCCGCTGGACACGGAAGCCTTTCCCGCCGTCGGACTTGCCAAGCACGCAGCGAGGCAGGGCAGCACGTTTCCCGCCGTGTTCAACGCCGCGAATGAGGAAGCCGTCACAGCTTTCCACGCCGGGCGCATCAGGTTCACGGACATCGTGGACACAATTGATGCCGTCCTCAGCGAACACCCAGGGTCCTCCGGGCTGACAGTGGAGTCAGTGCTGGATGCTGAAAGCTGGGCACGTGCCCGCGCCAATGAACGTTTAGCAGTCAGAAGTCTCTAGGAAGCAGCAGCACGTCAATGACCCCCGTCCTCCTTTTTGTCCTCGGCGTCGTCTTTGTGGCGATCGGTATTGCCGTGTCCATCGCGCTGCACGAAGTAGGGCACATGGTGCCCGCCAAGCTGTTCAAGGTGCGCGTCACCAAATACATGATCGGCTTCGGCCCCACCCTGTGGTCCAGGCGGAAGGGTGAAACCGAATACGGGGTGAAGGCCATCCCGCTGGGCGGCTTCGTGTCCATGATCGGCATGTACCCGCCCAACAAGGACGACGGGTCCGTCCGCCCCTCCAGCACCGGCATGTTCCAGACCCTGGCCACTGAAGCCCGGTCCATGGCCCACGAGGAAGTGGGGCCGGGTGACGAGAAGCGGGTGTTCTACCGGCTTCCGGTCTGGAAGAAGGTCATCGTGATGCTGGGCGGCCCGGCCATGAACATGGTCCTTGGCGTTCTCCTCACCGCGGTGCTGCTCATGGGCTTTGGCATGGCCACGGCCACCACCACCATCTCCGAGGTGTCCAAATGCCAGGTGGCGGCAGGGGAGACCGTCGATCCGGACTCGGCGGACTGCCAGCTCACCCCTGCAGCAGCGGCCGGCCTCAAACCGAACGACAGGATCACCTCCTTCGACGGCAAGGCAGTAACGGGCTGGGACCAGTTAACGGAATGGATCCGGGCCTCCGCGGGGCGCGAGGTGGGCATCACCGTTGAGCGGGACGGTGCCCAGGTGTCCACCACGGTGACCCCGGTGCTCTCGGCCCGGCCCGTCATCGGGGCGGACGGCCGGCAGGAAACGGACGACGCCGGCACCCTCCGCTACCAGGACGTCGGCTTCCTGGGCATCGGCTCCCAGACGGAACTTGTGGCCCAGCCGGCGTCGTCCGTCCTGCCCATGGCGGGGGAGAACATCCGCCAGGTGGCAGGGGTGGTCTTCAACCTGCCCGCCCGCGTGGTGGGTGTGGCAAAGGCTGCCTTCAGCGAGGAACCCCGCGACCCCAACGGCCCCATCAGCGTGGTGGGCGTAGGACGGGTCGCCGGGGAAGTCGCCGCCATGGAAGAAATCCCGGTGCAGTCCCGGCTGGCCGCACTGGTCGGGCTGCTGGCGGGCCTGAACTTCGCACTCGCGGTCTTCAACCTGATACCGCTGCTGCCCCTCGACGGCGGCCACGTTGCCGGTGCCCTGTACGAGGGGGCCCGGCGCCAGGTGGCCAAGCTGTTTGGCAAACCTGACCCGGGCGCCTTCGACATCGCCAAGCTGCTGCCGGTGACCTACGTGGTAGCCGCCCTGCTGATGGGCATGAGCGCCCTCCTTATCTACGCTGACATCGTGAAGCCGGTGAACCTCTTCGGCTGACACCTGGAGCCCAGCCTGATCAGGAGAAGCCCGGCGTGGTTCAGCCCCGCAGGAGCGGGAGTTAGCTCCTGCAGGGTGATTATCAAAAATCAGCCTATTTCGACTGATAATAAATAATCAGCCAAATATGTTTGATCGGGGATCGTCACCCGCGTACGGTTGGGGCATGTACGTCCTCACGATCGACCAGCAGGGCAGCACGTCCGATATTGACCGCGTCCCTGAGCTGATCACCGCCCTGCGGAACCTTACGCCCGTGCCCTTTGAACGTTCGGTGGGCGACGAACTCCAGGGGGTGGTGGAACAGGCCGCCCATGTGGTGGATGTGGCACTGCACGCGCTCCGCGACGGGCACTGGTACGTGGGCATAGGAATCGGGGCGGTGGGGCTGGCGCCAGGTGCCAGCCCGCGTGAGGGCTCCGGAAGCGGCTTTGTGGCGGCCCGCAAAGCCGTGGAACTCGCCAAGGGTGCCGCCGGCCAGGTTCCGTTGTCAGTGGTGTCCGGCACCATGGTCCGCAGTAAGGATCTTCAAGCCCATGCCGGGGAGGACGCCATGGCCAGCGCAAATGCCCAGGCGGTGCTTCGCTTGATTGGACGCCTGGTGCAGCAGCGCACCGACGCCCAGTGGCGGGTGGTGGACCGGCTGCGGGCCGCCCAGGGTGAAGCCAGGCATGGCAGCCAGAAGCAGGTGGCCCGGGAGTTGGGAATAACCGAACAGTCGGTGAGCCGGGCCGTGCTGAGGTCAGGGTGGCAGGAAGAATGGGCGGCGAGGCCGGCAGCCGCCATGCTGCTGGACTACGCCCATTCCCTGGCCGCCCGCACTTCAACGGAAGGAAACCCGTGAACGTACTCTGGATTACGGTTGCGCTGCTCGTTGCCGGATTCGCCGGGTGGCCAGTGACCGCGCTGGTGTTCCGGCTGGCCAGGACCATCGATGACAGGGCAGACGCAGCCAAGGCTGCGGAGGAAGCCAAAAGGGCCGCCGAAGATCCGTCCGCGGATGTGACCGTTGACCTGCCGCCAGCGGGCGGGTCCCAGGGCGTCGACGGCGAGCTGACCGCAGCTGCCGACACGCCGCCGTCGGGCCTTGCCGGCTCCGGGGCGGCCGCTCCCGCCCAGCGCATCCTTCGGGGCGGTGCCATTATCGGAATCCTCGAGCGGCTGGGAGTCTGCCTCGCCATCCTCACCGGCCAGCCGGTGGCCATCGCCTACATTGTGGCCATCAAGGGCCTGGGCAGGTTCGCGGAGCTCAAGGAAACGCCGGTGGCTGCTGAACGGTTCATAATTGGAACGCTGGCGTCCATGCTGTGGGCGGCGGGAACAGCCGCAGCCATCAAGGTCCTCTTCCTGGCCTGAACGCAGGCATCCCTGACAGCTGCCACGCCGCCCTTCCGGCCGGGCGCGTCCACCCTCCGGATGGGTGCGAAGGCAGGCAGGGAGATAGGGTAGCGGTATGACAGTTTTTGCCGTTGAGTACGTTTATGCCGCCGATTCCACAGAAGACCGCAACGCAGCCCGGGCAGCGCACCGCGAATGGCTCTCGGGCCTTGCGGAGGACGGTGCCGTCCTTGCCAGCGGACCATACGGTGACGGGGCCGGCGCGCTGCTGATTTTCAAGGCAGCAGACGAGGCCGCCCTCAACTCGATCCTCAAGCAGGATCCCTTCGCCGCTGCCGGAGTCGTAGCCGGGACACGCATCACGGAGTGGTCACCCATCATCGGCGTGCTCGCCGGCCTCACCGCCTAAGCCACCTCCCTTTTTTCAATCTCTAGGAGTCCTCGTGACCTCGGTCAGCCTGGGAATGCCCTCAGCACCGCCACCCGTCCTTGCCCCCCGCCGCAAGACCCGGCAGATCAAAGTCGGTTCCGTGGGCGTGGGATCGGACTCGCCCATCAGCGTGCAGTCCATGACCACCACGCCCACCACGGACATCAACGCCACCCTGCAGCAGATCGCCGAACTGACGGCGTCCGGCTGCGACATTGTGCGCGTGGCCTGCCCGTCCGCCGATGACGCCGAGGCGCTGCCGATCATCGCGCGGAAGTCGCAGATCCCGGTCATTGCGGACATCCACTTCCAGCCCAAATACGTCTTCGCGGCGATCGAGGCCGGCTGCGCAGCGGTACGCGTGAACCCCGGCAACATCCGCAAGTTCGATGACCAGGTCAAGGAGATCGCCGCTGCGGCGCGCGATCACGGCACGTCCATCCGCATCGGCGTCAACGCCGGATCCCTGGAGCCGGGCATCCTCAAGAAGTACGGCAAGGCAACCCCCGAAGCGCTGGTGGAATCCGCCGTCTGGGAAGCGTCCCTCTTCGAGGAGCATGGTTTCCACGACTTCAAGATCTCGGTCAAGCACAATGACCCCGTCATCATGGTGGCGGCCTACGAAATGCTGGCGGAGAAAGGCGACTGGCCCCTGCACCTCGGCGTCACCGAGGCCGGCCCGGCGTTCCAGGGAACCATCAAGTCGGCCACGGCCTTCGGTGCGCTCCTGTCCAGGGGCATCGGCGACACCATCCGGGTTTCCCTTTCGGCCCCGCCGGTGGAGGAAATCAAGGTGGGAAACCAGATCCTGCAGTCCCTCAACCTGCGTCCCCGCAAGCTCGAAATTGTCTCCTGCCCCTCCTGCGGCCGCGCCCAGGTGGACGTGTACACGCTGGCCGAGCAGGTCACTGCCGGGCTGGAAGGAATGGAGATTCCGCTGCGCGTAGCCGTCATGGGCTGCGTGGTGAACGGACCCGGGGAGGCCCGCGAAGCCGATCTTGGCGTTGCCTCAGGCAACGGCAAGGGCCAGATCTTTGTGAAGGGAGAGGTCATCAAGACTGTGCCCGAGAGCCAGATTGTTGAGACACTGATCGAAGAGGCCATGCGTATCGCGGAAGAGATGGGGGAGGCCGATGGCGAAGATGCTGTCAAGGGTAGCCCCGTGGTTAGCGTCTCGTAAGGACGTCCCCGACCCGCCGGGGATTTCCGTCCGCATCCTTGACGGGGACGACACCGCTGCCTTGGTGCTCCTGGCGCAGCGTGATCCGGTCTCCAACGTGTTCATCCTCGCGCACCTGCGCGCAGCCGGCACCGCCGCTCCCACCAGCGGCGGTGCCGGTGTCCTGGGCGTGTTCGACGACGGCGTTTTGGCAGGTGCGTGCTGGGCCGGGGCCAACCTGGTGCCCGTCCAGCTTGATCCCACCCTGGCCGGAGTGGTGGCCGCCGCCGCCAACAGGTCCGGACGCCGCTACGCATCCGCCTTCGGGCCGGCCACCGCCGTGCTTGCGCTGCACGCCGAACTGGTTGAACTGGGACACCGGGCCCATGAAGTCCGCCCGGACCAGCCGTTGATGACCATCAGCGAGCCGCCGTCCGCGGAGCCGAACCCGGGGCTGGCGCTGGGAAACCTCGCGGACTTCGACCGTATCCTGCCGGCCTGCGCCGCCATGTTCGAAGAAGAAGTGGGGTACTCGCCCTTCCTGGGCGGCAGGGAATTCTACAGCCGCCGCGTGGAGGGCCTGATCCGGCAGGGCCACTCCCTGGTGCATCTGAACGAAGCCCGCGAGGTGGTGTTCAAGGCCGAGCTCGGTGCCGTCACCTCCGAGGTCACGCAGATCCAGGGCGTCTGGATGAACCCGCTGTACCGGGGCCAGGGCCTGAGCGCCGGGTACATGGCATCCGTGGTGGAGCAGGCACGCAAGATTGCGCCCGTCACCAGCCTCTACGTCAACGGCTTCAACACCCGTGCGCGGGCTACTTACGAGCGGGTGGGCTTCAGCCAGGTGGGGACCTTCGCCACTGTGCTCTTCTAGGCGGCTGGGGTACCCGTGCATGCCAGGAATGTGGGAAGCACTTGTCATAGTGCGCTGCATCACATAGGTTCGATCTAGCTGCGCTGGAGTGGCGTGGGCGGTCTCACCAGTCCTCACCAGTACTTGGGCGATAACGGCGTCGAGCCACGCCCGGACGCGATGACCAGCCTCTTGGGGGGCCAGGGGCTTTGCATGTCCGGGCGTGGCTCAACTGCGTTACGGGTCTTCTGCACCGGGTGCATGCCGGGCGGCGCCCACCAGGGAACCGGGCCGCCCGAAAGGCCCCCGCAAGCCGGTAGATTAGTACCCAGACGAAATGCCCGGCTTGCTGTAGCTCCAGCACCTCCCCAGAAACGGATACCCACCCGTGGTTACAAGACTGTCCCAGCTGTTCCTGCGCACCCTGCGTGAAGATCCCGTCGACGCCGAGGTGGCAAGCCACCGGCTCCTGGTCCGCGCAGGCTACATCCGCCGCGCCGCCCCGGGCATCTACACCTGGCTGCCGCTGGGATTGAGCGTCCTGCGCAAAGTGGAAGCCATCATCCGCGAGGAGATGGCCAACATCGGGGCGCAGGAAGTCCATTTCCCGGCCCTCCTGCCCCGCGAGCCGTATGAGGCCACCAACCGCTGGACTGAATACGGCGAGGGCCTGTTCCGGCTACAGGACCGCAAGGGCGCCGACTACCTGCTGGCCCCCACCCACGAGGAAATGTTCACGCTGCTGGTCAAGGACCTGTACTCGTCTTACAAAGACCTGCCGCTGAGCCTCTACCAGATCCAGAACAAGTACCGGGATGAGGCGCGTCCCCGCGCGGGCCTCCTGCGCGGACGCGAGTTCATCATGAAGGACTCCTACTCATTCGATGTTGACGACGCCGGCCTGGACGCCAGCTACGCCGCCCACCGCGGCGCCTACCTGCGCATCTTCGAGCGCCTGGGCCTGGAAGTCATTCCCGTCACCGCGACCGCCGGTGCCATGGGCGGTTCAAAGAGCGAGGAATTCCTGCACCCCACGGACATCGGCGAGGACACGTTCGTGCGCTCCGCCGGCGGCTACGCAGCCAACGTTGAGGCCGTCACCACCGTTGTCCCGGCGGACATCGACTTCAGCGCGGCTCCCGCCGCCGAGGTCCGCGACACCCCGGACACCCCCACCATCGACACTCTGGTGGCCGCCTCCAACCAGATCGCGCCCCGCAGCGAGGCCGACGGCGGCGCGTGGACTGCCGCAGACACGCTGAAGAACGTGGTGCTCGCCGTCACCCTGCCCACCGGAGAGCGCCAGCTGGTAGTCATCGGTGTTCCAGGCGACCGCGGCGTGGACCTGAAGCGCGTTGAGGCAAACATCGGCTCGTTCCTGCCCATCGGCGGCGAGATCGGCCTGGAAGCGGCCAACGACGATGACCTCAAGAAGCAGCCGCTCATCGTCAAGGGCTACCTTGGCCCCGGCCTGTCCCTGGACGAGCCCCTGCTGGGCGCCGAAAGCCCAACGAAACTCCTGTACCTGGTGGACCCCCGCGTGGTCCGCGGCACGTCCTGGATCACCGGCGCCAATGAGGCCGGCAAGCATGTCTATGGCCTGGTGGCCGGACGCGACTTCACGTGGGACGGCGTCATCGAGTGCACCGAGGTCCGCGAGGGCGATCCCGCCCCGGACGGTTCCGGTCCGCTGGAGACCGCCCGCGGTATCGAGATGGGGCACATTTTCCAGCTCGGCCGCAAGTACGCAGAAGCCCTTGAGTTGAAGGTCCTGGACCAGAACGGCAAGCAGGTCACCGTCACCATGGGCTCTTACGGCGTCGGCGTCACCCGGGCCGTTGCGGCACTGGCTGAATCGAACCACGACGCCAGGGGTCTCGTCTGGCCGCGGGCTGTTGCCCCCGCCGATGTGCATGTCGTCGCTGTGGGCAAGGGCGAGGAGATCTTCGCAACCGCCGAGCGGCTGGCAGCCGAACTTGAGGCGGCGGGGCTCGATGTCCTCCTCGACGACCGGCCCAAGGTATCGCCCGGGGTCAAGTTCGGGGACGCGGAGCTGGTGGGCGTTCCCACCATCCTGGCTGTCGGACGCGGACTGGTGGACGGTGTTGTGGAGATCAAGGACCGCCGCAGCGGCGACGCCGAGAACGTGGCGGTGGACAAGGCTGTTGACTACGTAGTCAACGCTGTCCGCACCAACTGACGCAACGGTGGAGTTCGGACTCGAATCCCTCGGGCTGGCAACTCTCCTTTTGATCGTGCTGGCCGGCTTTGCGGCCGGATGGGTTGACGCAGTGGTGGGCGGGGGCGGGCTGATCCAGCTCCCGGCCTTGCTGCTGGTCCCGGGGATCACCCCCGTCCAGGCGCTGGCCACGAACAAAATGGGGTCCATCTTCGGTACCGCCACGAGTGCCGCCACCTACTACCGTCGGGTTGGGCCGGACCTGGGGACGGCCCTGCCCATGGCCGCGATCGCCCTGGCGGGCAGCTTTGGCGGCGCCGTCCTGGCGGCAAACCTGCCCGCCAGCGTCTTCAAGCCCATCATCGTCACCGCGCTGGTCGCCGTCGCGCTTTTCACAGCCCTGAAACCAGACGTCGGCGGCATCACGGCGCTGCGCCACGACGGCCACAAGCACTACGTGGTGGCCTGCCTGATCGGCGCCATCATTGGTTTCTACGACGGCCTTATCGGGCCGGGGACGGGCTCGTTCCTTGTCATCGCCCTGGTCTCGGCCATGGGTTATGCCTTCCTCGAGGCCAGCGCCAAAGCCAAGATCGTCAACATGGCCACCAACGCGGGGGCACTGCTGTTCTTCCTGCCCCACGGGTCCATCCTGTGGGGAGTGGGCCTGCTGCTGGGGGCGGCGAACATGGCCGGCGGTTACCTGGGCGCCAGGACGGCCGTGAAGCAGGGGAGCCGGTTTGTCCGCGTGGTCTTTTTGCTGGTCGTGTCGGCACTGATCATCAAGCTCGGCTACGACGTCTGGCAGGAGAACTTCGCCTGATATTGCCCGTTATCGGGGCCTCGTGGGCGCTGGCGCTGAGGCGTAGCATGCAGGTATGTCACACGGCGACGACGAGTACGCCCGGGCCTTGGCGGCTGCGGTTCGGCACTCCACAGCCTGGTTTGGCAGCCTTCCGGACCGGCGGGTGGGACCGGTGGCGGCAGCCCACGATCTGGCAGAGGCTTTTGGCGGGCCGCTGCCCCGGGGTGGAATGCCGGCCGAGGAGGTAGTTGACCTCCTGGCCGCAACGGCGGAACCTGGGCTCATGGCAATGCCGTCCGGCCGGTTCTTCGGATGGGTGATCGGCGGGACCCTGCCTGCCGCCCTGGCCTCGGACTGGCTGGTCAGCGCCTGGGACCAGAACGCCGGGCTCCGGTATGCCACCCCGGCCATGGCGGCCATCGAGGAGAGCGCGGGCCACTGGCTCCTGGAGTTGCTGGGGCTCCCGTCCGGTGCCGACGTCGGCTTTGTTACCGGCGCCACCATGGCCAACTTCACGGGCATGGCCGCCGCCCGGTGGCGGCTGCTCGCGGATGCCGGCTGGGACCTGGACCGCGACGGGCTGTTTGGCGCTCCGCGGATCCGCTGCCTGGTGGGGCGCGAACGGCATGACACTGTGGACCTTGGCCTGCGGTACCTGGGCCTGGGCAAGCCTGCGGTGGTCGACGTCGACGCCCAGGGGCGGTTGATACCCGAAGCCCTCGACGCCGTGCTGGCTGAAGGCTCGGGCCCCGTGCTGGTCTGCCTGCAGGCGGGAAACCTCCATTCGGGCGCTTTTGATCCTTTCCCCGAAGCGATTCGCGTTGCCCGGAAGCATGGCGCATGGGTGCACATCGACGGCGCGTTCGGCCTGTGGGCAGCGGCAGCGCCCGAGCTGCGGAGCCTGACCCGCGGTTTCGAGGACGCTGATTCGTGGGGCACCGATGCCCACAAAACCCTCAACGTGCCCTACGACTGCGGCATAGCCATCGTCACGGACGCTTCAGCCCTCCGTTCGGCCATGGGCTTGCACGCCAGCTACCTCGTGCACGACGCCGAAGGTCCCGGCGATCCGTTCGAGAAGGTCCCCGAACTGTCGCGGCGCGCACGCGGCGTGCCGGTATGGGCAGCGCTGAAGAGCCTCGGCAGCGATGGCGTGGCAGCGCAGGTGCAAGGGATGGTTGCGGCTGCCTCGGACATCGCAGCAGGCCTCGGTGGAGTGGACGGCGTGGAGGTGTTGAACGACGTCGGCTACACCCAGGTGTGCCTGGCGTTCGGCGACGACGCGACCACCCGCGCAGTGACCGCGAGGATCATCGCCGATGGCAGGGTGTGGATGTCCGGCTCCCGCTGGCGGGACCGGGACATCCTGCGCGTCTCGGTCAGCAACTGGCATACCTCGGAGGACGAGGTCCGCACCGCCGTGGACGCCGTCAAGGCCGCGCTCTCCGCAGTGCGCGGAAGCTGACCGCTGCGTGGCGCCGCTGTTGTGGAACCGGCTGCAGGAGCTGCCGCTGAACCAGCCTGAATCCGGCCTGCGGCAGCGCTGC
>NZ_JBJURL010000007.1:0-90824 GCF_046097905.1 Pseudarthrobacter sp. NKDBFgelt
CTACGTTGAACGTAACGGCCACCTCTTCCTGACGGACACGAAGTTCAGTTCCGAAGAGGCGCGAAGATCCGGGCGTCCAGCGGCTGCCGACGCCGGCCAAGTTCCTCGGTCAGTTCCGAAACCCTGCTCTGCAGGGCGGCCACCTGGTTCTCCAGTTCCAGGATCCGCTTGATCCCTTCCAGCGAGACGCCTTCCTGCGACAACCGCTGCACTTCACGGAGCATGTTGATATCCCGCTGCGAGTAGCGGCGGGACTTGCCGGGCGCACGGCTGGGCGAGACGATGCCCAGCCGGTCGTACTGCCGGAGCGTCTGGGGGTGCATGTCCGCGAGTTCAGCCGCGACCGAAATCACGAAGATAGGCTGGTCAGCACTGACGTCCACAGCACACCTCCCCTGTTACAACCGGGCCTTGGCGGCCAGGCCCTCACGGACATCGGCTCCGGCCGTGGCCTCGGCAAACGCCTTGACCGCGGCTTCGGCTTCCTTGTTCAGGTTCTTGGGAACGGCGACGTCGATGGTCACCAGCAGGTCGCCGGTTCCCTTGGACGTCTTGACGCCTTTGCCCTTGACCCGCAGGGTGCGGCCCGACGGCGTACCGGCCGGCACACGGACCCGCACCTTTTCGCCGTCGATGGTGGGCACCTCGATGTCCGCTCCCAAAGCAGCCTCTGGGAAGGTGACGGGGACGTGGATGCGGAGGTTGTCGCCGTCGCGCGTGTAGAACGCATGCGGCTGGACGGCGACGGACACCATCAGGTCCCCGTAACCGGCTGCGCCAGGCTGGCCCTTCCCCCGGACGCGGACCTTCTGGCCGTCCTTGATACCGGCGGGCACCCGGACGTCGATCACTTCGCCGCTGGGTTCCCGCAGGCCAATGGTGGTGCCGCGGATGGCCCCGGCGAAGGAAATGCTCGTGGAGGCCGTGCGGTCCGCACCCTTCTGCGGGGTCCGCTGGAATCCGGTCTGGCCGAAGCCGCCGCCGAAGAGGTCAGCGAACTCCGGCGGGATGCCGCCCGCGGACGGGTTGAACCCGCCAGCGTGCCGGCCGGTGTTGCCCGTAAACAGGCCACCGAACATGTCCTCGAACCCGGCGCTGCCCGCCCCGGTTCCGCCCGGCGCAAACCGCGCGCCGCCGCCCATGGCCCGGATGGCGTCATACTGCTGGCGCTCATCGGGATCCGAGAGCACGGAATAGGCCTCGGAGATGTCCTTGAACTTCTTCTCCGACGCAGCGTTGCCCGCATTGGTGTCCGGGTGGTGCTGCCTGGCGAGCTTCCGGTATGCCTTCTTGATGTCGGCGTCGGAAGCGTCCTTGGCGATACCAAGGATCGCGTAAAAGTCCTTGTCCACCCAATCCTGGCTAGCCAATGGCGTTTCCTTTCAAAAAGTTATGGGTCGGTGGTTGAGCCAACCGGAAACTGGCCGGCTCAACCACCGAAAGTAATGCTACGCAGGTACTGCGACGATGACCTGTGCTGCGCGGAGGACGCGTTCGCCTGACTTGTAGCCTGAGCGGAGCACCTGGCTGACGGTGTCAACCTCGATGTCCTCGCCGGGCTGCTGGATCAGGGCCTCGTGGATCGTGGGATCGAACTCCACGCCGGTCTCGTCGATGCGGACCAGGCCGTACGTCTTCAGTGCGTTCTCCAGCTTGGTGGCGATCGCGGCAAACGGTCCGTCGGCCAGGTCGCCGTGCTGGCGGGCTGCGTCGACGTCGTCCAGGACCGGAAGCAGGGAGTTCAGGACGCCGATGACGGCCATTTCCCCTGCCACGGCGCGGTCGCGTTCAACTCGCTTGCGGTAGTTGACGTACTCGGCCTGCAGCCGGAGGAGGTCGTTCCGCAGCTCGGCCGCCTCAGCGTTGGCCGAACCCGTTCCAGCGGAACCCTGCGCCACGGATTCTTCTGCCGGCACCTCGACGCCGTTGAGGATCTCCTCAGCCTGGGCCAGGGCGTCGCCGTCGGAATCCGTGCCGGAAGCCGAACCTGCACCGTGGGAGCTGCTGCCCCCTTCAGGGTGCCGGGCCTGCCCGGTCACCGGGTCAACCTTGCGGTTGTCCCGGATGACCGGCTCATGGCTGTCACCCTTCTGGCCCGCGCGATCGTGGTCGGTGGAAGTGTTGTGTTCTTCCTCGTTACCGTGATGGGGCATGGCTACTTCTTCGCTTCGTCTTCGTCGATGATTTCGGCGTCAACGATGTCCTCTTCGCCCGCGGCAGAACCCGTCTTGTCACCGGCAGCGGACCCCGCAGCGCCTTCAGCACCTGCAGCGCCGGTGGCACCGTCCGGTGAACCGGCCTGGGCGTAGATGGCCTCGCCCAGCTTGCCCTGGGAAGCCTGGAGCTTCTCGAAGGCGGCCTTCACGGCGGCGTCGTCGGTGCCTTCGAGTGCCTTCTTGAGGTCGTCAACGTCGGCCTGGACCTCGGTCTTGACCTCTTCAGGCAGCTTGTCGGCGTTGTCCGCGATCAGCTTGTCCACGGAATAGGCGAGCTGCTCGGCGGTGTTGCGGGTGTCGGTTGCCTCGCGGCGGGCCTTGTCCTCGGCTGCGTGCTCCTCGGCATCCTTGACCATGCGGTCGATGTCTTCCTTGGAGAGGCTGGAACCGCCCGTGATGGTCATGGACTGTTCCTTGCCCGTGCCCTTGTCCTTCGCAGACACGTGGACAATGCCGTTGGCGTCGATGTCGAAGGTGACCTCAACCTGCGGAACGCCGCGCGGAGCCGGAGCAATACCGGTCAGCTCGAACGTGCCCAGCGGCTTGTTGTCGCGGGTGAATTCGCGCTCGCCCTGGAAGACCTGGATGGCCACGGACGGCTGGTTGTCGTCAGCCGTGGTGAAGGTCTCGGACCGCTTGGTGGGGATGGCCGTGTTGCGCTCGATCAGGTGCGTCATCACACCGCCCTTGGTTTCGATGCCGAGGGACAGCGGGGTGACGTCGATCAGGAGGACGTCCTTGCGCTCGCCCTTCAGGACACCGGCCTGCAGGGCTGCGCCAACAGCCACAACCTCGTCCGGGTTCACACCCTTGTTCGGCTCCTTGCCGCCGGCCAGTTCCTTGACCAGCTCGGAGACAGCGGGCATACGGGTGGAACCGCCCACCAGCACGATGTGGTCGATGTCGGAGAGCTTGATGCCGGCTTCCTTGATGACGTCGTGGAACGGCTTCTTGGTGCGCTCCAGCAGGTCCTTGGTGAGGTCCTGGAACTTGGCGCGGGTCAGCTGCTCGTCCAGGTGGACCGGGCCGTCGGGGGTGACGGACAGGTACTGGAGGGAGACGTTGGTGCTGGTAGAGGAAGAGAGTTCCTTCTTGGCCTGCTCGGCGGCTTCGCGGAGGCGCTGGAGGGCGATCTTGTCCTTGGAAAGGTCGATGCCCTTGACCTTGAGCTGGTTGAGCAGGTAGTCAACGACGCGCTGGTCCCAGTCGTCGCCGCCCAGGCGGTTGTCACCGGCGGTGGCGCGGACCTGGATGGTGGAGAAGTTGTCTTCGTCCTTGCCCACTTCCAGCAGCGAGACGTCGAAGGTACCGCCGCCGAGGTCGAAGACCAGGATGAGTTCGTCTTCCTTGCCCTTGTCCAGGCCGTAGGCCAGGGCTGCCGCGGTGGGCTCGTTGACGATGCGCAGGACGTTCAGGCCTGCAATCTCGCCTGCTTCCTTGGTTGCCTGGCGCTCGGCGTCGTTGAAGTACGCCGGGACGGTGATCACGGCGTCGGTGACCTTTTCACCGAGGTAGGACTCGGCGTCGTTCTTCAGCTTCATGAGCGTGCGCGCAGAGATTTCCTGCGCTGTGTACTTCTTGTCGTCAATGGCGACGGTCCAGGGGGTGCCCATGTGGCGCTTCACCGAGGCGATGGTGCGATCGATGTTGTTGACGGCCTGGCGCTTGGCGATTTCGCCCACCAGGACTTCGCCGGACTTGGAGAATGCAACGACGGACGGCGTGGTGCGGCCACCCTCGGCGTTGGCAATAACGGTGGGCTCGCCACCTTCGAGAACGGAGACGACGGAGTTGGTGGTTCCGAGGTCGATACCTACTGCACGTGACATGTGTTGCTTCCTTCTTTCCTTGGAAACTGGTTGGCGCCCGCTATTGAGCGTTCTGCACTCAACTTTACTCAGGGCATTTTTGATGTCAACACGGAGTTGAGTGAGGTACGCTCAACTTTGCGCCTTAGCTGCTCCATGGATCAGCTCTCACGCCAGCATTGGCGCGCCTAACAGCATTTAAAAGCGGACGACGGCGGCTCTCCGATTTCGCTGTTGGAGAACCGCCGCCGTCCTGCTTTGTGTTGAGGTGCTACCGCTCGCTGTCGCGCCGGTCGTGCAGGGGGTCCCGCTCTTCCCGGACTGCATCGGCTTCGCGGGCTGTACCGGAAGTGCCGGCGTCACCGTAGTCCCCGTCCGGGTACTCGCCGTCCTCAAGGTTCCCGGCGGGCTCTCCCACCGCCCCGGCATCACCGTAGTCGCCGTCCACGTACTGCCCGCCCTCGCCTTCCAGCCCGGGGGCGGTGCTTCCCTTGCGGGGCTGCTCGGCCGGGGATTCCTGGTTCTCGGTCATGGTGCATCTCTCCTTTGAGTTCCGCGTCCATGCGGGCGCAAGTGCAGTCTATCCAGCAGGCGTTTTGGCCAACAGGGCTTCATCCCGGTCCGGCCGCTCCGCAACCTCCTGCCGCCCCAGCTTGCTGGGCCACCAGATGCGGGGGCCGATGTCGTACGCCAGGGCGGGCACCAGCAGGGACCTCACCAGCACGGTGTCCAGCAGCACCCCGAAGGCCACAATGAACGCCAGCTGCACCAGGAACATGATGGGGATGACACCCAGGGCGGCGAAGGTGGCAGCCAGGACCACTCCGGCGGAAGTGATGACCCCGCCGGTGACGCCCAGGCCGCGAAGGATGCCGGGGCGGGTGCCGTGCTTCAGCGATTCCTCACGGACCCGGCTCATCAGGAAGATGTTGTAGTCCACCCCGAGGGCCACCAGGAACACGAAACCGAACAGCGGAACGGTGGCATCTGCGCCCGGAAAACCCAGGATGTTGTTGAAGACGAAAGCCGAAACGCCCATGGCTGCCGCGTAGGACAGCACCACCGAGAGCACCAGCAGCACCGGCGCCAGGACGGAGCGGAGCAGCAGCATCAGGATGAAGAGGATGACCACCAGGACCACGGGGATGATGATCACCAGGTCACGCTGGGCGGTGGTGTTGGTATCCAGCGCCGTCGCGGTCACGCCGCCCACCAGGGCGTCCGGGTCCACGGCCTTGACGTTTTCGCGCAGGGCCTTGACCGCTTCCTCGGCTTCCAGGGAGTCTGCGGCGGAGTTCAGGGTGGCGTTGATGAGCACCTTGCCGTCGCGGACGTCGGGGGCGCTGGGAGCGCCGGGGGCCCCGGTGATGGGTACGCTGCCCTGGGCCAGCAGATAGGCGTCCCCTACGCCGTCGGCCGCCTTGACTGTGTCAAGAACCTCCTGCGCCTTGCCCTGGTCCGCAACCACGACGGCGGGGCTGCCGCTGCCGGCATCGAAGTGGCGCGCCAGGGCGTCCTGGCCGTCCACGGCGTTGGAGGCGGTGAGGATGACGTCTGTCTGCGGAACACCGTTGGCCTTGAGCTGCAGGACGCCGGCCGAGGCGACCAGCAACAGGAGGACCGAGGCGATCCACACGGCACGCGGACGCCGGGAGACCAGGGATCCGGTGGCGCGCCACAGCCCCTTCTGGCCCTCCAGCCCGGTCACCAGCTCGGGTTCACGGTCTTCCGCCGGGACCAGCTTGGGGCGGAACGGCCAGAAAGCCGCCCGGCCCAGGAGCGCCATCAGGGCCGGCAGCAGCGTGAGGGCCGCGAACAGGGAGCAAAGAATGCCGGCAGCAGCCACGGGGCCAAGGGCCTTGTTGGAATTCAGGTCGGAGAAAAGCAGGCACAGCAGGGCGATGATCACGGTGGCCCCGGAGGCCAGGATCGGCTCGAAGGATGCCTTCCAGGCGGTGAGCACGGCGGCGGTGCGGTTGGTGGTATGGGTCAGTGCCTCCCGGAACCGTGCAACGTAAAGGAGTGCATAGTCCGTTGCGGCGCCAATGACCAGGATGGACAGGATGCCCTGGCTTTGGCCGTTCAGCTGGATCCACCCGGCCTTGGCCATGCCGAACACCAGCAGGATGGCCGCGCACAACGCAAAGACGGAGGTCAGGAGCACCATGATGGGCAGCAGGAGGGAACGGTAGACGATCAGGAGGATCACAAACACCGCAGACAGGGCCACCAGGAGGAGAATTCCGTCAATCCCGGCGAAAGCAGCTGTAAGGTCCGCTGCGAGTCCGGCCGGGCCGGTCACAAAGGTCTGCATTCCTGCCGGCGCGGACTCGGCCACGGTGTCCCGCAGCTCCTGGACGGCCTCCTTGACCTCCGCGGACGAATCGATCGGCACGATGAACTGGACCGCCTTGCCGTCCTCGGAAGGAATCGGGCCCACAACTGCGCTGCCAAGCTGCAGCCCTTCCAGCTCCGCCTTGAGGCCCGCCACTTCCCCGAACTGGGCCGGGGTGAAGGCTTCGTTGCCCTCGATCACGATCACGCCGGGCACCTCGTCCGAGTCCCGGAACTTCGCCTGCCAGTCCTGGGCGGCCGTGGCCTCGGCACTGGCGGGAAGGAAGGAGGCCTGGTCGTTGGACGATACCTCTTCGAGGCGGCCGAAAGTGGGGCCTCCTACGCCGGCGAGCGCCAGCCACGTCAGGACCAGGATGACGGGGAGCAGCCAGCGCAGCCAGAACGGGACGCGTTCCGTTCCTGCGGATTTGTGTTTCATGATGCCTTCCGGACGACGGGCGGGGAGTAACATTGGTTCCATATTAGAGTATCTCCATGATGGAGATAAGCGCCTGGCTAGCTTTTTCATCATTCCGCGGTAATCAGGGGCCTCAGCCGCTGAAGTAATATCCGTCAGTACGCAATGCGCGGTTTGCACTGCAAGCGGCCAAGCATCGGGACGACCAGGAGGTGGACATGGCAGACGGCACCGGCCCGGCACCGCAGGGCGGCCCTCCCGGGACTGCCGGAGGGCCCCATCCCCTGGTCCGCCTCCTGCAGGAATTCACGCTCGAGGCCAACCGCTACGTGGACACAGCAGGCGGCCGCAAGGACATGCACCGGACAGACCTCAACGCGCTGGCCGTCATCATGCGCCACACCGCCAAGGGGAATGTGGTCACGCCGGGGCTCCTGCGGAAGGAACTGCACCTCAGCTCCCCCGCCACCACCGCCCTGATCGACCGGCTGGACCATTCCGGACACGTGACCCGTGAGCGGCACAGCTCGGACCGCCGGCAGGTCCAGCTCAGGATGACGCCCAAGGCATTCCAGGAAGGCGGCGCCATCTTCGCTCCGCTCGCCCGCCAGATGGGCAGCGCCATGGCCGGATTCTCGGCTGACGAGCTCGATACTGTCACCCGGTTCATGACCGCCATGGTGGAGGCCACGGTTGCTGCGCGCGAAGAGTCTTCCGCTGGCCTGCCGGACACACCCGCCCCGGGGTAGCGTTTGGTTATGAGTGCGCAGCAGCCTGAAGACGACGTTTACACGCACGGCCACCACGAATCCGTGGTCCGCGCCCATGCCGCCAGGACCGCCGAGAATTCGGCAGCATTCGTCCTGCCGCACCTCACACCGGGGGCCGGTGTGCTCGACGTCGGCTGCGGCCCGGGCACCATCACGTGCGACTTCGCCGTTCTGGTGGCGCCGGGGAAGGTGACGGGCCTGGACCGGTCACCGGACATCATCGCCCAGGCAAAGGCGCTCGCCATGGAACGCGAGGTTTCCAACGTGGACTTCGTGGCCGGGAATATCTACGACCTGGACTTCGAGGATGAGACGTTCGACGTCGTCCACGCCCACCAGGTGCTCCAGCACCTTACGGACCCGGTGGAGGCGCTCCGTGAGATGCGGCGGGTTGCCAAGCCCGGCGGCATCGTTGCCGTGCGCGACGCCGATTTCCACGGCATGAGCTGGTATCCCGCCATTCCGGAGCTGGACGAGTGGATGGAGCTTTACCAGCGCATCGCGCGGCGGAACGGGGCGGAACCCGACGCCGGCCGGAGGCTGGTCAGCTGGGCGCAGGCGGCGGGATTTACCGACGTGGCACCCTCCAGCAGCAACTGGCTTTATGCCACAAGCCAGCAGCGCCGGTGGCAGGCGCGCGTGTGGGGGGAACGCGTGCTTCATTCCGCCTTCGCGGAGCAGGCGCTGGAATACGGCTTCGCCAATCCCGCGGACCTGGCCCGGATCTCGGCCGGGTGGCACCGCTGGGGTTCCACCGACGACGGGTGGTTCCTGATCCCCAACGGTGAGGTCATCGCCAGGGCATGAGCCGGTACATGTCCAGGCGGCCGCACTCGCAGTACGGCATTTGTGGCCGCAGGCAGGGCAGACAGGTGATTAAGCAGCGTCAGCGGCCACTAAACTTGGATGGTGCAATTCTCCCTTTGGCTCGCCCTGGTGGGCGCCGGAACGCTCATCAGCTTCACGCCCGGCGCCGGAGCCATCAACACCATGAGCAATTCCCTGAACGCCGGGTTCCGCCGGTCCATCTGGGGCATCCTTGGACAGCAGGCAGCACTGGTGATCCACGTGGTGATCGTGGCGCTCGGCGTGGGAGTGCTGGTGGCAAGCTCACCCGTCGCCTTCAACGTCATCCGCTTCGCCGGCGCCGCCTACCTCGTGTACCTGGGCATCAGGCAATTCCTGAGCAAACCCAATCTCGAAGAGCAACAAACCGCATCCCTCCGGAACGAACCTGCCTGGTCCATTTTCCGCCGGGGACTGTGGGTAAACCTGCTCAACCCCAAGGCCATCATCTTCTTCCTGGCGTTCATGCCCCAGTTCATCAGGCCTGAACAGCCGCTCCTCGCCCAGTACGCCGTACTGACGGCCACGATTATTGCAATCGACATCCTGGTGATGTGGTTCTTCTTCGCTGCAGCTGCCCGGTCCTTCCAGCGGTTTACGCATTCAGCCCGTGGACAGATGGTCCTCAGCAAGGTCTTTGGCGTGCTCTTCGTCGGCGTCGGCATCCTCCTGGCCGTCATGCACTAGGCCGCCCACGCAGCCAGCATCCGTGACGGAGCGGGAAAACTTCTTTACAAGCCTGTCACGCAATATGAATCACTCCTCTGGCCAATCGGGCCGATAGCGCGCATGCTTGGTTTCATGAACTCAGCGTCGAGCCCATACCGCGTCATCGCCGTCTGCACCGGCAACATCTGCCGGTCCCCCATGGCTGAGCTCATGCTCGCCGCGGCCCTTGAACGCGAGGGGCTGGACCACCTCGTGGCGGTGGACTCGGCAGGAACCACGGGCTACGAGGCCGGCCGCCCCATCGATCCCCGGGCCGCCCGCAGGCTCGCCGCCACCCAGCTTCTATCGGAGCAGCACATCGCCCGCGAATGGGAGCTGGACTGGTTCCACTCCAGGGACCTGATCCTTGCGCTGGACATCGACCACTACGCCTGGCTCAGCGAAGCCGCCCCGGACCAGGAGTCGCTGGAAAAGATCCGCATGCTCCGCAGCTTCGATCCCGCAGTGGCGGGCCTGGATCTCCTGGACCAGGGCATCGAGGACCCCTGGTATGGCGGACACGCCGACTTCGACGCCGTCTGGCATCAAATCCACGCAGCACTCCCCGGCATCGTGGACCACATCAAGTCAGCCGTGCTCCGCAGCGCGGAGCTGCAGCGGCAGGACCACTGACCCGAACCTGGGCCAAAACTCCGAACCTCCAGTTGTAGTTGAGAATGATTCTCAACTAGGCTGGGCATATGGAGCTCATCGTTGTCACTTCCCTGGATGCCCTTTGCCGCCAGCAGGCCTGCGAGGACCTGGCGGCCGCCCGCCCCGGAAGCCTCGTGGTCCTTCACGACCTGCTGGAAAACGGAATCGTGGTCCGGCGGACTTTCACCGGGGCCGGCGAGATTGAACGCGGGGAGTCCTTCCTGGAGCACGGGTGCCTGAGCTGCGCCGTCCGCCTGGACCTGGTGCCCGGCATTGAGCGTCTGATCCAGGACAGCCAGGGAAGGGGAACCCCGGGTCCCATCATCATCGGACTGGCACCGGCCACCCCTGCGCAGGCGGCCGTTACAGCGCTGAACGGAAAACTGGCGGACCGTGCCACCGTCTCTTCCGTGATCCTCGCGCTGGCTCCGGATGCGCTGGAGGACCACATCTGGGACTCCCATACGCTGTTCGAATCCGGCTTCACGCCCATGGTGGAGGATGAGCGGACGCCCGGCGAATGCCTCATCGGCGAATTGGCCTTTGCGGATACCGTCCTGTTGACGGAACCGGACATCGTGCCAGCGGACCCGGCGGGCCGGGAGCGGGGCCTGCACCTGGTCCGGCAGCTTGCACCCCACGCGGACCTGGCGTCCAGCGCAGGTGAGGTCCGCCCGGGACGTCACCATTACCTGGAGTCGCTGGCCCGGACGGCACCCGGAACAGTGTCCTTCGGGCCAGGGCATGGGATGGGCGCAGAACGGACCGGGGGCGCAGAAACGAGCGATGCTTCACCGTTCATGACTGTTGTCCAGCGCGTTGAACGGCCGCTGCACCCCGGACGTTTCCGCCAGGCCCTGGCAACCTTGGCGGAAGGCTGCTGCGTGGTGCGCGGGCACCTCTGGATTGCCTCGGCGCCCGAATGCCGCATTGCCATCCAGGGCGTCGGCCCCCGGATCTGGCTCGAGAATACCGGGGCGTGGGACGACGTTCCTCCAACGGAGGTCACTGCCGGCCGCGGAATGCCAGCGCCTGCCGCCACGGTTATCACGGCCACCGGCGAGGACCTCGACGCGTCGGAATTCGAGCACCTGCTCACTTCCTGCCAGCTCACCGACGAGGAACTGGCGTCAGGCAAGGGCCTGCACGACCCCTTCGGCCTCGAACAGGCCAGCTGAGCTTCAATCCCGCACCAGTACCAACAAAACAATCAACCCACAAGGAGCACACCATGAAGGTCCGCAACTCACTTCGCGCATTGAAGAAGATCCCGGGAGCCCAGATTGTCCGGCGCCGCGGCCGGACGTTCGTGATCAACAAGAAGAACCCGCGGATGAAAGCCCGGCAGGGATAAAGGTACGCTCTACTCCATGAGCCCAGCCCCCGTCATCATCGCCATTGACGGACGCTCCGGCGCTGGGAAAACGACGCTCGCCGTCGAACTGGCTGCCCGGCTGCGCGCCCACCACAAGGTGTCACTGTTCCACCTCGAGGACATATACCCCGGATGGAATGGACTGGCGGCGGGCATCGAGAGGTATGTTTCCACGGTGCTCACGCCCCTGGGCCGTGGGGAGGCTGCCTCCTGGGTCTGCTGGGACTGGGAGAACCATTACGACGGCGAACCCCGGGTGACGCTTCCGGCAGAGATCGTCATCGTGGAGGGCGTGGGGGCGGCAGCAGCAGCGGCCCGCCCCCTGCTGAGCGCGGTGATCTGGGCCGAGGCCCCGGACGACGTCCGCCGGACCCGGGCGCTGGACCGGGACGGCGAAACCTATGAGCCGTTCTGGGACCAGTGGGCGGCGCAGGAAGAGGAGTGGCTCGCGGCGGACAACGTTCCCCTCGATGCCGACATCCGCGTGCGTAACCCCGCCGACGGCTCGGCACCGGCCGACGTGCTGCAGGTCCTCCCCTACCTTCCGGCGCTGGCCCCCGCCCTGGCACCGGAGTTGTCAGCACGCCGGGGACTGCGCCTCCGCGCGGAACGGCTGGACGTCCGTCCGGACGCCGCGGGACTCTTCGACTCCCTCTACGGCCGCTCGTCCAACGCCGTCTGGCTGGACTCCTCGAACGCAGGAGCTGCCCCGGACACGGATGCCGGGGAGGCTGCGGCGCGCAGCCGCTTCAGCATCATGGCGGACGACGGCGGCACGTTCGGCCAGTCGGTAACGCACCGTTCAGGCCACAGCCTGCTCAGCGCGGGGTGCGCCACCGCCACCGTGCAGGGCCCCTTCTTCCGTTGGCTGGACACCGTATGGGGGCTTTCCGCCGTCGACATTCCCGATGCGTACCCAGGCAGCTTCGCGCTCGGCTGGCTAGGCTGCCTGGGCTACGAACTCAAGCGCGAGACCGGCGGGACCGACCTTCCCTCCCCCACCCCCGATGCCGCACTCATCTTCGCCGGAAGGGCCGTGGTCCTGGACCATGCGGAAGGAGCCGCCTGGCTCCTGGCACTCGACGCCCCCGATGCCGATGACTGGCTGGTCCACGCGCGGGCCGCCGTGGAAACCGCCGGGCCGGCAGCGCAAGCCGGCGGCAGCAACGGCGTCGTCCTCCCGGCAGCGCCGGCCTTCCGCAGCCGGGACACCCGTGCGGAGTACCTGGCCAAAATCTCTGCGGCACAGCACCAGATCAGCGAGGGGAACTCCTACGAGGTCTGCCTGACCACCGCCCTGTCCGCGGACATACCGGGTGATGCCCTGGATCCATGGACCACGTACCTGGCGCTGCGCCGCAGGAATCCCGCACCCTTTGCCAGTTACCTGCGCCTGGGCAGCCTCACGGTGGCCAGCACCTCGCCCGAGCGGTTCCTGAAGATCGCGGCCGACGGCGGGATGCGCGCCGAGCCCATCAAGGGAACCCGCCGCCGGGGTGCAGACGCCGCCGAGGACGCCAAACTTCGAACCGACCTTGCCACCGCGCTGAAGGACCGCGCCGAAAACATCATGATCGTGGACCTGCTCCGCAATGACCTCAGCCACTTCGCCGTCCCCGGTTCGGTCACCGTCAGCAGGCTCTGCGCCATTGAAAGCTACGCCACCGTCCACCAGATGGTGAGCACCATCGACGCGCAACTGAAGCCCGGCTCCTCCCGCGCCGAGGCCGTGGCCGCCTGCTTCCCCGCCGGATCCATGACCGGCGCACCCAAGATCAGCACCATGGCCATCCTGGACGGCCTGGAAGGCGGCGCCCGCGGGGTCTACTCCGGAGCGATCGGCTACTTTTCGTTGAACGGGGCCACGGACCTCGCCGTCGCGATCCGGACCCTGGTGATCAACGCCCGGGGCGACGGAACAGCGGAACTGACGCTCGGCGTCGGCGGTGCCATCACCGCGGATTCAGATCCGGAGGACGAGTACCAGGAAATCCGCACCAAGGCGTTCGGCGTCCTCTCCACGCTGGGAGCGGGCTTTCCGGACGCCTGAACCCCGGAGTTTTTGTCCAGATATGCAGGCTTCAGGACCGGCAAACCCTGCACAAGTGGACAAAAACTCCTAGGTTTTACTGGACGGTGGCGGTCAGCCTCGCCACGTTGTCCACGTAGCGGGCCGCCAGGGGCCGGTTGATCCAGTCCGTCAGTTTGAGCTCGTGGGAGATGTCCCGGTAGGTGTCCTCCACCGCCCGCATCTTGGTGACGATGTCTTCTCCCAGCAGCATCACGGATACCTCCAGGTTCAGGGAGAAGGAGCGCATGTCCATGTTGCTGGAGCCGAGGACCGCCACCTCGTCGTCGATGGTGAAGTGCTTGGCGTGGAGTACAAACGGGGCCTTGTAGAGGTAGATCCGGACACCGGCCTCCAGCAGGGCCTCGTAGTAGGACCGCTGGGCGTGGTGCACCAGGAACTGGTCGCCCTTCTCGGACACGAACAGCTCCACCTCCACGCCGCGCTGGGCAGCTGTGGTGATGGCGTAGAGCAGGGAGTCGTCCGGCACAAAGTAGGGGCTGCAGATGGAAATCCTGTGCTGGGCCGAGTAGATCAGGGTGTTGAACAGGCGCAGGTTGTTCTCGGTGATGAACCCCGGGCCGCTGGGAACCACCTGGGCGGTGACGTTCCCCGGTTCCGTGTTGGCCGGGAGCTGCAGCTGGTGCTCCAGCGATTCGTCCGTTTCGCTGAGCCAGTCGGTGGCAAAAACAACGTTCAGCGTGGTGACGATGGGCCCGCGCAGGCAAGCCATCAGCTCCACCCATTCCCGGCCTGCCTTGCGGTGGCGGGGGTTGTTGTAGGAAGGCTCAATCAGGTTCTGTGACCCCGTGAAGGCGATTTCGCCGTCGATCACCATGATCTTCCGGTGGTTGCGGAGGTCCGGCCGGCGCCACTGGCCGTGGATGGGCAGCAGCGGAAGCATCCGCTTCCACTGGATCTTGCCGGCGCGCAGCCGCTTCAGCAGCTTCCGGTAGCCCTGCACCCGGAGCGTGCCGATGTGGTCGAACAGCACGCGGACTTCCACGCCCCGTTCCGCGGCTTCCTCCATGGCTTCCAGGAGCTCGTCGGTGATGTGGTCCGTGCTCATGATGTAGAACTCGGCGTTGACGAACTTCTTCGCCTTGCGGACGGCGTTCGTCATTTCAAGCAGGGAATCCGGGTAGCCGGGGATGAGGTCCACCGAGTTGCAGTCCACCATGGGCAGGGAGCCCAGCCTGCGGTTCAGTTCACCGGCAGACTTGACCCATTCAGGTCCCGGGTAGTCGCTTTCGACGTCGGCGAGGGAGGAGATCCCGGCCCGCACCCTTTCGTTGACCTGCTGCTGCTGCTCCCTCCGGCGGCTGGAAAGTTTGAAGTTGCCGAACAGGAGGAACAGGATGATGCCCACGAACGGGACGAAGAAGATACCCAGGAGCCAGGCCATGGCCGTGGTGGGCCGCCTGTTGCCGGGAATGATGCCCACAGCCAGCACCCTGATCACCAGGTCGGCGATACCCAGCACCACAACCAGCCAGCCTGGAGCGGTGCCGGCAAGCGAAAATGGCCACAACACGTGCGATAACCCCCGGAAAAATGAGCTCCGGCGGACGGTTTCCAGCCGGGGCACTCCGCCCAGCTTATCGGTGGGGCACCGCACTAAGCTGGACCCATGACCTCTCCTGCGCCCGTGGTTCTCGTTATCCTCGACCCCACCTTCCCTGACGGCCGGCTGGCCGACGCCTCGCAGCCGCAGCTGATGGTGACAGACCAGGGCGCCACCCGGGGCGACGGCGTCTTCGAGACCATGCTGGCGGTGGGCGGAAACGTCCGCAAGATCCAGGCCCACCTGGACCGCCTTGCCGGCTCCGCAGACGCGCTTGACCTCTCCATTCCGGGCCAGGACGAGTGGCGCCGCGCCATTGCTACCGCGCTGTCCGAGCACCGGGCCCAGAACCCTCCCGGGGCGGGGGCCGGGGACGGGGATGAACTGGTGGTGAAACTCGTGGTGACCCGCGGCGTGGAAGGCGCAACTGCCCCCAACTGCTGGGTCCAGGTCTCGCCTGTGGGCGCAGGCGCCCGCCGCCAGCGCGAAACCGGGATCGACGTAATCCTCCTGGACCGCGGCTATGACAGCGACGCCGCCGAGCGCGCACCCTGGCTGCTGCTCGGCGCCAAAACACTCTCCTACGCCGTCAACATGGCCGCCCTCCGCCACGCCCATAAACAGGGCGCGGACGACGTCATCTTCATCTCCTCGGACGGCAGGGTCCTGGAGGGTCCCACGTCCACCGTGCTGCTGGCCCACGTGGAAAAGGCCGACGACGGCACGTCTGTGAAGCGCCTGATCACACCGCAGCTGGACAGCGGCATCCTGCCCGGAACGTCGCAGGGGGCGCTGTTCACCGCCGCCAAGGCAGCCGGCTGGGACCTGGGCTACGGCCCGCTGGAGCCCCAGGACCTGCTGGACGCCGATGCTGTGTGGCTGATTTCCAGCGTCCGCCTGCTGGCACCGGTCAACCACATCGACGGCAAGCAGGTAGGGACGCCGTCAGTGCAAAAGGAGCTCACTGCGGAACTGAACGGGCTGTTCGCGGGCATCCAGTAGGCCGGCCTGCGATTCGGGCCGTTGCACTCTAGGTTCCGCAGGGACAGTGGCCGTAAGGTGTGGTTCATGGACTCGCAGACGCAGCCGGATGGCACCCTGACCTTTGACGAATGCTGGGAACTCCTGGCCAATGACACAGTCGGCCGCCTTGCCGTGGTGGTTGATGGCCACCCGGAGATCTTCCCGATCAACTATGTGGTGCACCGCCGGAGCATCGCCTTCCGGACGGCCGGCGTCACCAAGCTCTGGAGCGCCCTGTCCGAACGGCCTGCGGCCCTGGAAATTGACGGCTACGATCCCCACACCGAAGAGGCGTGGAGCGTGGTGCTGCGCGGAGACACCCAGGTCATCGAGGACCAGGCGGACAAGGATGCCGTAGACAGCTTGGGTCTCGAGCCGTGGCAGCCGGGCGAAAAGGCGAACTACATCCGGCTCTCAGCCCGGGCGCTGACGGGCCGCCGCTTCAAGGTGAACCGCCCGGACGTCTGGGCAACCCGGGCGCAGGACAGGCGCCGCGCTTCCTTCGAATAGTGGTGTCCAAGGCTCTCCGGCGGCAGGAAATTTCCGACGCCGGATGGGCAGTTGGGGGCGGCGGCTGACCGGTGGGGATGGATAGTCCATACGCTTGCTTGATTGGTTGTCTACGGGTAAAGTCTACATTGTAGATGCGGCAGTGACACCTTCATCCACACTCCATTGCCCCGTGCACGGCATTGAGGTTAGCTGCTGTAGCCGAACGGCAGTACCACCGCACTTAGCGAAGGGAAGCCGTCTTGGCACATTCGCAGTTCGACCTCTTTCTCAAAGAAGCCACCTACCTCGACCAGGCCTCGGAATCCACGCTGGACCGCGACCGCCTGTACGGCCTGTACACCAGCTGGTGCTTTATCAACCAGCAGAAGCCCGGACCGGAATCCGAGTTTTGGGCAGCCATGAACCACCGCAGGATTGCTTCCGGCCACAACGGGCTGCGCATGAAGGGCCCGGCTGCCGCCGATTACATCCTGGCGAGCTACCCCGGACTCGTATAACAAGCCGCAGTAGACAGATAACGGCGTGGACCACGTGCTTTCGGCACCGGGGTCCACGCCGTTCCTGTATCCGGGGACTCCTACCTGCCGCCGGATGCCGAATCATTTCGGTCGCGTAAACGTTGCTCCGTCTGCGGAGCACCCCCCTGAAAGGTGCCCGGTACATGACTGGCAGCAGCGCTTATCTGCGCGGAGGACTCCTCATCCGGTTGCTCGAGGTCGCGGATGCCCCTGCCTTGGCCAGGGCCTATCAGCGCAATCTGGAGCACCTGGCTCCTTGGGAGCCGAAACGCACTGACAGGTTCTTCACCAGCGGACACCAGGCGGACATCATCCGCGCCAAACTCGCCCAGCACGCGTTAGGCACCGAAGTCCCCTGGGTATTGGTCGAAGGAGAGGACGACGGCGGAGGCACAGTGCGCGCAGGCCACCGAGCCGGACGCGTGGTTGGGGCGGTCACGCTGACGGGAATCGTGCACGGCCCCTTCCTCAGTGCCAATCTGGGCTACTGGGTGGACCACGAACTCACCGGGCAAGGGATCGGCACAGCCGCCGTTCTCCACGCAGCCAACTACGCCCGGACGACGCTTGGGCTTCACCGTATCCAGGCGGCAACCCTGCCCCACAACACAGCGTCGCGGCGGATCCTGCAGCGTGCAGGGTTCCGGGAGATCGGGGTCGCGCCGGAATACCTGAAAATCGCGGGGCAGTGGCAGGACCACCTGCTTCACCAGCTGATCCTGCCGCACGCCTGAGCCCCTCCTGTCAGCCCCCGGCAAGAGCGCACGGGCTGCGCGCCGGGGCGCATCCTCAGGTGGGGATGATTTTGAAGAGGAACCGCGTCCGCACCATTACCCAGAGGAGCCCCAGCACCACGGCGTAGGCCAGGGTGTTGATGAGGATGTTCTCTTGCTGGAGCACCGAAATGTTGGCGATCACGGCGATGAGGACCACATGCATGATGAACACGTAGAGGGTTGCTCGGCCCAGGGGAACCAGGAACCAGCCCAAGGCGCGCTGTACCGGTTTCCAGTACGCGGTGAGGAAGGCATACGCCGCCACCACCAGGACCAGGACGTTGAGCAACCGGCCCGGGGCAAGGTAGGTGCGCCCGAAGAACAGGTCGTACATGGCCCGGTACGCGGTGTCCGGGATGATCGCCAGTCGCACGTCAAACCCGTTGGCCAGGTACGGGTTGCCCCAGGACATAAAAGCGAACGCGAAGGCCAGGGCAGTGCAGGCCGCCACCACCCACGTGTGCGCTGAAAGCCAGGCCACGATGCCCCGCCGGTGGAACCCGGCCGCCAGGCCGATGACGAACAGCACCTGCCACACCAGCAAGGGGAATGAATCCTCGAACTGCGACGGCAAGAGCCGGAAACGCGTCACCGTACCCACCGCGTACACGGCCAGTGATGCCGCCAGCACCCAGACAGTTTTGCCGCGGTTGAGGGCGGCCAGGATCAGCGGGCTGGCCAGCAGCAGCACCACGTAGAGGCCCATCACGTTGAACTGCCACGGCCCGAACTGGAGCAGCAGGATGGCGGGAAGCACCTGCGCCGGCACAGGGAACTGGAACAGCGATTCCATGCCCGCGTAAAGATCGTAGGTGCGTCCGGCTCCGTCGTGTCCTGCCCCGCCGGTGCCCTGGTCCACGAACGTTGTGAGCGCCTCGGTCCGGAAGAAAGGCAGCAGCGACAGGAGGAAGACGCCCACCAGCACCACGAGCGCCGTTACGTAGAGCTTGCCTGCCCGGCGCGAGGTGAGGTCCACCACCGTTCCAAAATCGTCCTTCGCCCTGGGCCCGTAGACCATGCCCACCACCAGGCCGGAGAACAGGACGAACAGCTCGGCACCCGAAACGAAGCCCACCGCTTCCTGGGTCAGGAGTTGGAACAGCGACACCATGCCCAGGTGGTTCACCACCACGAACACGATGGCCAGGCCGCGGAGCAGGTCCACGCGTGAGTCCCTGCCGGACGGATCGCTGTAGCCCCACGCCGTGACCGCACTCAACCTGGCGGGGAGCTGCCACAGCGCCACCAGGAGGATGATGAGCGCGGCCCCAACGGTCCAGGCGGCAGCCCCCGAAAGCGTATTGGACCTGACGAACCCGGGACCCGAGCTGACATCGGTAACAGGCCCCGTCAGCACAGGCGACTTCTCAAGCCGGGTGTGGGCAGCGTCCGCAATACCGGCGTTTCCGGTGAGCCGCCAGTCGATGCTGGCCACCCCGGTGTCCCGTGTGCTGGTGCGTTCGTCCCAGACCACTGCCCCGGTCAGTGCAAAGTCGGGTGACGCGGCAACGCCCAGGACCTGATCCCACCAGCCGTTCTTGATCTCCCCTTCCGCAGCGCCTCCGGAGGACGGGCTGTAGAAGGCTGAAGTCTGCAGCATGAAAGGCTTGTCCAGCCCCGCGGCATATGTCCCGTAGAAGTTCTCCCCGCCGGAGGCCGTGAGCATCTCCTGCAGCTCACCGGTGCGGGGTACGGTATTGACGGCGGCGCCCCCTGCGGTGTCATCGTGGTAGGCCGTCAGGCCCACCCAGTCCACGGCGTCGTCTCCCGGGAAGTAGGGTTCGTAGGCTTTGTCCGAGCCATTCCAGGCGCCGTCCCCATTAGTGTCCAGCAGGGAGAATCCCTCAGTTCCGGGCCCGGGCGCATTCCGGTTCCGGTCAAAGGGGTAGTCCTTGCCCAGGTACGGCTCCCACACCATGACATAGCTGGCGCCGGCATCCCGAAACGCCGCCGTTACCGCCCGGAATGCCAGCCGGTAGTCGCCCGGCTGCTGGCCCCATTCCACCCAGCTGGCATTCATGTCCGGCGCAAAGCGGATGAGCAGCTGGCCATTGAAATCCCCCTGCAACCGGCGCACTTCCCCAGCGAAGGCCGCGGCAGCGTCAGCGGTGACCTGGTCCAGCGGGACAGCAGGCCTCACCGTGAGCATCACATGGGCACCCTGCCCGGCGGATTGCTCCAGGAAGCCCCGGATATCGTTCTCCTCCGCGGCACGGAACGGGAAGGCGATGTCGTGTCCGAAGATTGCGGGGGATGCCCTGAGCCGTTCGGAGAAGCCGCCGGCGGTGTCCTCTCCCCATTCGAGGACTGCCCCCAGCAGCGGCTTGCCTTCCTCCGGGAAGCTCCGCGCTGCCTGCGCTGACCCGGCGGGCACCACCACCGCCAGGACGGCCATCAGCACGGCGGCGAGGAGCGCAGCCATCCGGTGGAGGGGCCGCAGCCGGCGGCTCCGGGCGGGACGTGTGGACGCGGCATCGGATTGCGTGCTGATGAAGACCCCCCAGGGACTGATTTCTCCAGTGGCGGGGCGGAGCGCCCCTGCAGAAACTTTATCGGGCTGACGGGGGCGGCAGGCACCTGGCGCCCGCGCACCCAAGGTGGCGTCGCCGTCGTAAGTTAAAGAGAGGCGGCGGACGCGTCTTTTGCGCCGCGGTCCGCCCTGCATCCTTCAGTTACGCAACATGACGACGACGGCGGTGCAGCGCCGGGCGGCAAGTGTTACGTTTTTGGGGAGTAATGAGTACCGGCGCCAAGCCCTGACTGGCCGGTCGGCAACCCTCCTTCCACGGCGGGGTGCCTCAGGTGAATACTCGGCATATCGACCATTCGAGCTGCAAGCGTGAGAGAAGGAGATCCGTCGTGTCTGACGCACCTGCCCCTGAAGAAAAACTGTCCTACCGCCTCGTCAGCGGCCCGGACAACCGTGAATTCTGCGAGCGGATCTCGAACGCCCTGGCCGAAGGCTATGTGCTGCACGGCAGCCCGGCGGCAACCTTCAACGGCACCAGCGTGATCGTGGCACAGGCCGTGGTCCTGCCGGCAGCGATCGCCTCTGCGGACGCCGCAGTGGCGGACGCCGTGGACGACCTCGAGTCCGCCGGCGACGACCTTGAGTTCGACGGCGAGGGCCACGCGTGAGCTACGCAGGAGACCTGACGCCGCAGGAGGCCTGGGACAAGCTGGAACAGGGCGCCATCCTGGTGGATGTGCGCACCGAGGGCGAATGGGCCCACATCGGGATCCCGGAGACTAAAGCAACAGAAAACGATCCGCTGTTCATTCAGTGGACTTTCCCCGGCGGCATCCCCAACCCTGACTTCATCAACGACCTCAACCAGCAGGCGCCCGAGGACCGTTCAACCGAACTGGTGTTCCTGTGCCGCTCCGGCCAGCGGTCCATCGCGGCAGCCATAGCGGCCACCCAGGCCGGCTTCACCTCCTACAACGTGCTCGAGGGCTTTGAAGGCGACCCCGACCGCTTCGGCGAACGCACCGTCAACGGCTGGAAGAACCGCGGCCTGCCAACCAACCTGGGAAAGATCTAAGTGACCTTCAACGAGGATGCCGCCGGCTGGAGCCCCGATACCCAGGCCGTGCGTGGCGGGCTGGACCGCACCAACTTCCAGGAAACCAGCGAAGCCATTTTCCTGAACTCAGGCTTTGTCTACGAATCCGCCGCTGCCGCCGAGCGCGCCTTCACGGGCGAGGACGAGCGCTTTGTCTACTCCCGCTACGGCAATCCTTCCGTGGCCACCTTCCAGGAGCGTCTCCGCCTGCTGGAAGGAACCGAGGCGTGCTTTGCGACGGCGTCCGGGATGTCCGCTGTGTTCACCGCCCTCGGTGCCCTGCTGGCAGCCGGAGACCGCGTGGTTGCCGCCCGCTCGCTGTTCGGATCCTGCTTTGTGATCCTCAACGAGATCCTGCCGCGGTGGGGCGTGGAAACCGTCTTCGTGGACGGGCCGGACCTGGAGCAGTGGAGCGAGGCCCTGTCCAAGCCCACCACCGCCGTCTTCTTTGAATCGCCATCCAACCCGATGCAGGAGATCGTGGACATCGCCGCGGTCAGCGAATTGGCGCACGCAGCCGGGGCGACCGTCGTCGTCGACAATGTCTTCGCCACTCCCCTGCTGCAGCGCTGCGGGCAGTTCGGCGCGGACGTCATTGTGTACTCCGGAACCAAGCACATCGACGGCCAGGGCAGGGTGCTCGGCGGCGCCATCCTGGGCACCAAGGAGTTCATCGACGGCCCGGTGAAGCAGCTGATGCGGCACACCGGACCGGCGTTGTCCGCGTTCAATGCGTGGGTGCTCACCAAGGGCCTTGAGACCATGGCGCTGCGCGTCAACCATTCCTCGGCCACCGCGCTGCGGCTCGCAGAGTGGCTGGAGGAGCAGCCTGCTGTCAGCTGGGTGAAGTACCCGCTGCTGAAATCGCACCCGCAGTATGAGCTGGCGGCAAAGCAGATGAGCGCCGGAGGCACCGTCCTCACCCTCGAGCTTGCGCCCTCCGGGGGCCGTTCCGGGAAGGAAGCAGCGTTCGCGCTGCTGGACGGCCTGCGGATCATCGATATCTCCAACAACCTGGGCGACGCCAAGTCCCTTATCACCCACCCGGCCACCACCACGCACCGCGCCATGGGGCCGGAGGGCAGGGCGGCGATCGGCCTGAGCGACGGCGTGGTGCGGCTTTCCGTTGGGCTGGAGGATGTGGACGACCTCATCGGCGACCTGGAGCAGGCGCTCAAGCAGATCTAGCACTCCGGACGGTGGTGGTGGACATGCCTGGAAAGGTCGCTGCTCCCGGCTGGCGGCTGCTGCTGTCCAACATCCCCCTGCCGGAGCAGAACTTGCTGGGCATCGCCGCCGGCGCGGCCCTTCAGCGCCTGGTTCCAATCAGGCTTTCGGGGATATCAAGCCGCTGGCAGAGGCGTCTGCGGACAGCGGGCGGCGCATCGCTCGCCGCAGGTGGCGTCCTCGTCACTTGGTCATGGTGGGCAGCCCACCGCACTCTCCTCACCCGGCCGGCTGAGCTTTTGACGTCCGGCCCGTATTCATTCTCGCGCAACCCTATGTATGTGGGCTGGACGCTGCTGCATCTGGGCATTGGGCTGGTACGGCGCAACGCGTGGAGCCTGGCCGCACTTCCGGTGGCGGCCGGTGCCGTCCATCGCCAGGTCTTGCGGGAGGAGGCCAGCCTCGCCGCTTCCTTCGGTGGGGCGTTCGCTGAGTACCGGAGGGCGGTGCCGCGCTATGTGGGAAGGCGCTGTGCGGGCATCAGGCGCTGTGTGGGCTTCAGGTGCCCTGGACGGAGAGGCGGACTTCGACGGCGTCGCCTTCGCTGATCCGTGCCTTGGCCCTGATGGCCTTCTTGACCGGCAGGAGGTACGTCCCTGTTTTGGTGTCCGGGAAGAGCGAGGTCTGCCAAGTGTGGCCGGCAATTTCTGCACTCACCTGGACTGAGCCAAACGCCTTGCTGCGCCCTGCATTTTGTGCGCGGACATCGTCCGCCACGTCCGGCGGCAGGGTGAGGAAATGCCAGCCAGCCTCGCCCGGGTACAGCCACAGCTCCGCTTTGAACGAGTACGACGACGTCACGCGCCGAGTATGGCATGCCTGCGGTAGTGCCGCCAGGGCTGTGGATGACCAGCAGCCCACTAGTTATCCACAGCCCCTGCCGCATGGCTCTTTTTGTCAGACCCCCGCAAGATGATGTTTGTATGGAAACGAACCCGGCGGTGGTGCAGGCGGAGGAAGCCGTTATGGCTGGCATCGCTGCGTTTACTGCTGCGTTGGATGGCAGGGACGGTGCCGCGGCTGGTGAGCCGGATCCTGCCGCAGAAGCGGGCCCAACTCCTGCTGCTGGTTTGGATGATGAGTTGCAGCGGGTTGCTGATGGGGCGTTGGATGTCCTTGCCGGGGTGGCCCGGGCGGAGGCGAAGCTGGCGGCGTTGAAGGCTCAGGCGGTTCAGGTTCTCGCGGCCGCCACGAGTGTGCTGAACGGTCCGCCGTCCTCGCCGCATGAGGCCACGGCGCAGGACCGGAGCCTGGTGGCCGAGGTCGGGTGTGCCCTGGTGATCGGTGACCGCGCCGCCGGTGCCTTGTTGGCCGAGTCCCACGCCCTGACAACCACCCTGCAACGGACGCTCGCAGCGTTGCAGGGCGGTTCGATTTCCTGGGCGCATGCCCGGGGGATGGCGGAGGAGGCAGCCACCCTCGACGCCGCCGGGGCAGCCGCTCTGGAGGCGCACTTCCTGGACCCGGACACGGTCCGGCCTGGCGCCGCGGCCATGATCGGGGAGATGCCCGCCTACCGGTTCAAGGCCAAGGCCCGTACCTGGCGCGAACGCCACCATCCCGAATCGATCGAGAAGCGCCACGCCAAGGGTCTGGCGGACCGGCGGGTGGAATACCGGCCGGACCAGGACGGCATGGCCTGGCTCTCGGCCTGCCTCCCCGCCCATCAGGCAATGGCGGGCTGGAACCGGCTCAACGCCCTCGCCCGGGCCGCGCAGGGACCCGACGAGTCCCGCACCCTCACCCAGATCCGGGCCGACGACTTCGCCGAAGCGATCCTCACCAGCGGCGCCAGCCGCGGTAATGGAGACAGCTCCCGCCTTCATACAGACGACAGCTCCCGCCTTCATACAGGCGACAGCTCCCGCCTTCATACAGGCAACAGCGAATGGGTGAGTACAGGCAACGGCGACGGGTTGGGTACCAACGACGGGGCGGGTGCCGGGATGGATCCCGTCGGGCTGTCGTCTGCGGTGCGGGCGCAGGTGCTCGTCATGGTCCCGGTAGTCGCGCTGATGGGCCTGACGGATGAGCCGGCCGTGCTGGACGGCTTCGGGCCCATCCCGCCGTCCATGGCACGGGACCTGGTCGCGAACGGTGCCGATTCGTTCCACCGGGTCCTTGTCGATCCGAGGGACGGGGCGCCGCTGGAGATCGGGCGGACCAGCTACCGGGTTACCAAAGCCATGCGGAACTGGCTGCGGCTGCGGGACGGCACATGCCCCTTCCCCGGCTGCAGCAACCCTTCGTTGGATAACGAGGCAGACCACCTCCTGGCCTGGCACCATGGCGGGACCACCGGGATCAGCAATCTCGGACAGCCCTGCCCGAAGCACCACAAACTTCGGCACAGCAGCGGGTGGAAACCGACACCGGCCACCAAGGATGAACCACCCGGCTGGATCTCACCGTCCGGGCGCCACTACAAAAGCGAACACCAGGACTGGGAACCACCCCACTGGCCAGACTGGGTTACGGACATGTGGAGTACGGCAACGAAATCGGAAGGACAACCGAGTTTGTCTGCGATCGGAGGCCTGACCCTCCAGGGCTTTGTTGAGCACTTTGGGATGCCCCAGGACCTGGACCTGCCCGATGACTTCGATCCGCCAGACGTGGACGTGCCGGAAGACCCCGGACCCACCGAGGATGAACTTCCCCAGGATCCGTTCCCTGAGTGGCACCTACTGCTGGAAGCCTCCCTTGCTGTCCTTTAGGAGAGAGCAACTATCGCTCCTTTAGGACAGAGCAAGGTCGCCGGACGCGGAGATCTGCCCAGCGCGCCCCCGGGTATAAAGCTGGCCAGCCTCCCGTGGCATATGCCTTGCCGTACGCGCAGCCCCTGTCTGCTCAAGAGGCAGCCCCTCGTATGCCCAGGAGCGCCTAGGACTGCCGGACGCGCAGCAGGTCCGGGGCCGCTTCCACTTCCGAAAGGTCCATGGCCCCACGCATGGTGATATTCACCGCGTGGTTTACCACGGCGCCCAGGCCGAGATCTTCGGGTGAAGAACCTGCCATGGCCTTGTCACGGACCCGGCGCTGCTCAGCCGCCCCGGTGCCGCGGGCGATGATGTCCTCCACGCCCTGCCGCACGATGGCGAGCTCCCCCTGTTCGTCCAGGACGGGCGCGAGGTAATCCACCAGCGAACGCACCACATCCGTGGCCCGGGCCGGCCGGAAGGTACCGAAATCCAACAGTTCCCCGCTAAGCCCGCTGCTGCTCGCCTGCCATGCAGCCATGCGCAACAGCACAGTGGGCACTGGCGCGGGGTCCACCCCGTCCCGCCACTCCCGGCTGGCCGACTCCACCAGTGCACGCACCAGGAGTGCGATGAGCGCGGCATCCTCGGCACGGAGGCAGACATCGGCCACTCTCACTTCCACGGTGGGGTGGTTCCGCGAAAGCCTGGCGTCGAAGTAGAGCATCCCCTCGTCCAGCATCACCCCGCTGTCCAGCAGCCGCGTGACCACCCGCCGGTACGCGGGGTAGGTTCCGTAGATCCCCGCGGGTCCTGAGGTGGGCCAGCGGTTCCAGGCCTGGGTCCGGTAGCTCTCAAAGCCAGTCGGCACACCGTTCCAGAACGGGGAGTTCGCGCTCAACGCGGTCAGCACGGCAAGTTTGTCCCGGATCCGGTCCAGGACCGCCACGCCTTCTTCCGGCGATTCAATATAGGTATGCACATGGAAGCCACACGTGAGCTGCTCCTGCGCCGTGAGGCCGAAGCGCTCCAGCATCCGGGCATACCGGGGGTCCGGTGTCGTATGGCTGGTGGAGGCCAAGGGCGAGGTGGCAAGCGCCGCCACCCGGGCACCGTTCTTTTGGGCAGCCCGGTCAGCAAGCGTCCGGCCGGCACGGATCTGGTCCAGCAGGACACCATACTCCAGGCAGGGCCGCGTCTGGGTCTCGATCTGCTCAAGCTTAAGCTCGGCACTCAAGCCCATCTCGTCGTCGTCGTAAACGGTCTTGTCTTCGGTTTCCAGCGCGCGGGCATCGGGAGCATCGTCGGCGGCCATCCTGTGCCCGGACAACAGGGCATCGGCCAGTGCAAGCGGCTCCCCTGTTTTCGGGTCAACAATCAGGAGCTCTTCCTCGACGCCGAATGTACGCATACTGTCATTCTGCGGCAGGCAGGAAGATTTTGGGGTGACCCCGCCTTTCATGACGAACCGTGAAAGGTCAGTCCTGGAAGTACTCCACCTTCGCGCCGATGGCGTTCAGCCGCTCCGCCAGGTCCTCGTAGCCGCGCTCAATGACGTAGATGTTCCGCAGCTCTGATACTCCCCGCGCGGCAAGCATCGCCAGCAGCAGGCAGGCTGCCGGGCGAAGTGCAGGCGGGCAGCCCACCTCGGCCGCACGCCATTTTGTGGGTCCGTTGACATAGATCCGGTGCGGATCCAGCAGCTGCACCTGGGCGCCCAGCCGGTTGAGTTCCGTAAGGTAGATCGCCCGGTTTTCGTAGACCCAGTCGTGGATCATGGTCTGTCCCTGGGCATTCGCGGCAATGACGGCGAAGAAGGGCAGGTTGTCTATGTTGAGCCCGGGGAACGGCATGGGATGGATCTTGTCCTCCGGAGCGTGCAGCTCCGAAGGCTTGGTGGTGACGTCCACCAGGCGCGTCCGGCCGTTCCGGGCCATGTACTCCCCGGAGATCTCCAGCTGCTGGCCCATCTGGCCCAGCGTTGCCAGCTCAATTTCCATGAACTCGATGGGCACGCGCCGGATGGTCACCTCGGAGTTGGTGACAATGCCCGCGGTGATCAGGCTCATCGCCTCGATGGGGTCCTCCGACGGGAAGTACTCGATGTCGGCGTCGATGGACAGGCGCCCCGTGATCTTCAGGGTGGTGGTGCCTACGCCCTCGATCTCCACGCCCAGCATCTGCAGGTAGAAGCAAAGATCCTGCACCATGTAGTTGGGGCTGGCGTTCCGGATCACGGTTGTGCCCTCGCGGTGGGCGGCTGCCATGATGGCGTTCTCGGTGACAGTATCGCCCCGTTCGGTGAGGACGAACGAGCGGTCCCGGGTGTCCGCGGGCGGGGCCTGGACGCTGTAGAAACCTGCGGTGGCCTCCACCGAGAGTCCGAACTGGCGGAGTGCCTGCATATGCGGTTCAACCGTACGGGTCCCGAGGTCGCAGCCGCCGGCATAGGGGAGCCGGTATTTTGCCGATTCGTCCAGCAGGGGTCCCAGAAGCATGATGACGCTCCGCGTGCGGCGTGCGGCGTCAACGTCCATGGCGTCCAGGTCCAGCACAGCCGGACGCCGAAGCTGCAGGTCGGTGTCGTTAAGCCAGGTGCACTCCACGCCGATGCTGGTCAGGACCTCAACAATCCGGTTTACCTCTTCGATGCGCGCCAGGCGGCGAAGGATAGTAGTCCCCCGGTTGATCAGGCTGGCACAGAGCAGTGCCACTCCGGCGTTCTTGCTGCTGTTGACGTCCACAGAACCTGAAAGGGTATGTCCGCCCTCAACCCGCAGGTGCGTCATCTGCGGCTTGCCCACGTTCACGATGCTCCTGCCAAAGATCGCTTCAAGGCGCTGGATCATTCTGAGGCTCAGGTTTTGCTTGCCCTGCTCCATCCGGGCAACGGCGCTTTGGCTCGTACCCAGCTCGGACGCCAGCTGGCCCTGGGTCCAGCCCTTCTCACTGCGGGCGTCCCTCAACATGGCGGCAACGTGTTCGGCGGTTTCCTGCGTCATAGTCAAGTTTATATCACAGATGAGCTATTGGGCGGGACATGGACTCCCCATTGGGCCGTCATAACGATTCGTTACCCGTCCCATGCGATATAACCGGGGAATCGAGGCACCTTGACCTCTCCGTGCCAACGGCGGGACACTGGATGGGGACCTCTTCGTCCAGCGGCAACGGAGGCAGCATGCGCCGCACACCAGCCAGCAAGGCGCCGCCAAGCACCACCAAGCGGGGCAGGGCGCCGTCACACCGGGTACTGCACGCCGGAAACCCACGGGCCGTGCCGGCAATGTTTGGCCTGCTTCTTGCCGCGCTGCTCCTGGTCACCGGCGCCCCCGCCTACGCCGTTCCCTCACCCGGGGAGGGGCAGCAGTCATTTCTGGGTAACGACATCTCGTGGCCGCAGTGCAACGGAGATTTTCCCTCGGAACAGGCGTTTGCCATTGTGGGCGTCAACAATGGCCTGGCCAACACCACGAACCCCTGCCTGTCCGAGCAGCTCAGGTGGGCCGAAGATTCCGCCGGCCACCCCGGCCAGCCCACAGTCTCCCTGTACGTCAACACCGCCAATCCCGGCGCCGCCGGCTCCTGATGGCCGGAAAACGACGAGTACCCGCCCGGCAAGGATGTCCACAACCCTTACGGCCCCTGCAAGGCCGGGGACTACGGCAAGGCCTGCGCCTATATGTACGGCTTCGCCAAGGCCTACGACGACGCGTACTTCCGCGGGATCAGCAACCCGTCCTCATATTTCTGGTGGCTGGACGTTGAAACGGAGAACAGCTGGTCCCGCACCGACAAGGATGCCAACCGGACCGTCCTCGAAGGCATGACTGACTTCTTCCACAGCATCGGAGCCGAGGTGGGGATCTACTCGACCGGCCAGCAGTGGGACCGGATTGTCGGAACAGTCAGCAGCTCGAGCAACCTCTATTCGCTTGCCAGCTGGCTGGCCGGGTCCCTCAACGCCTCCGGCGCGGCGAGCGCCTGCTCCAGCGAGCCGCTGACCGGCGGCGGCAGGGTGGTGCTGGCCCAGTTCGTGTCCAGGGGTTTCGACTACAACTATGCCTGCCCCTAGGCCGGCCCAGGTATCAGCTTCCCAGCCACACCATGTTCCATGTCCCAAGGGACACTGCTGCAACCACCGCTGTTCCCGCCATCACTACGCCCCCGGCAAGCACCCAGGCATCCAGCGCGCTGAAGGTGGATTCGCGCGCCCACGTCCGGAGTCCGCCGCCGAAACCACGCGCCTCCATGGTCACTGCCAGCCGTGACGCCCGGCGGATTGCCTGCACCAGGAGCCCGAAGCTCTGCCCCAGCGTCGCCTTCAACCGCTGAACGGCACTGCCGCGCGAACCCACGCCCCGGGCCCGGCGCGCCATGCCGATGGTCTGCCACTCTTCCGCCATCAGGCCCACCAGCCTCATGGCGGCAAGGGTCCCCAGCACAAAGCGGTGCGGCAGGCGGGCCTTCTGCGCCAGGGCATCGGCCAGGTCCGTGGGGTCGGTGCAGCTCATCAGCAGCACCGCCGGAAGGGCGATGGCCAGCCCGCGCAGCATGAAGCCGATCCCCAGTTCCAGCGAGCCTTCGCTCATGGTCCAGATGCCGACGTCGATCAGCGTCCTTCCGCTGTCCGGAGCCAGGATTGAGGTACTCCAGCCCCCCACCGCCGCCGCGAGGATCAGCGGCCAGCCGCGCTGCCACAGCAGCGTCAGCGTCAGGCCTGCGAGCGGGAACAGCAGGAATTCGAAGGCCAGCGCCACTGACGCGGAAACCCAGTCGATCGAAAGCGCCAGCACTGCCGTGATGAGGAAGACGGCGGCGAACTTGCTCAGGGGATTGGCGCGGGTCAGCAGGGCCTGGTTGCCCCGCAGGTTCAGTTCCTGCCTCATGGCGCCACCGGTTCGGCGGCAGCCATCCGCAGCTCGGTTCCACCCAGCGCGGCGGTGAACTCGGCGTCGTGCGTCACGGACACCAAGGCGGTGCCGCCATCCAGGAGCTCGGACAGGAACGAGGCCAGCTCCGCCCAGGTGTTGGCGTCCTGGCCGAACGTCGGCTCGTCCAGCACGAGCACGCGGGGATGTGCCGCCAGGACCGTGGCCACGGAGAGGCGCCGCTTCTCGCCGCCGGACAGCGTATAGGGGTTCGCGTCCACGAGGTGGGTCAGCCGCAACCGCTCCAGCAGCTCGTCCACGCGCTCCTCACCGTGCCCCAGGTGCCGCGGACCGAACAGGAGTTCGTCCAGCACCTTCCCGGTGACGAACTGGTGCTCAGGCTCCTGGAACACGGTGCCGATCCGCTCGATGAGCTGCTCGGCTTTCCACTTATAAGGGTCTATCCCGGCGCCGCGGCTGAGGTCCAGGGTGGCCGACACCTTTCCAGCCACCGGCTCCAGGAGTCCCGCGAGGGTCAGCGCAAACGTTGACTTGCCCGCCCCGTTGGGGCCCGTGATGGCCAGCGCCTGCCCTGCCCGGACCTGCGCGGAAATATCGTGTTGGACGGGCACCGTGGGGACCTTCCGAAAGCCGCTGCGGCGCGGACGTTCCCGGGAAACCGCAAGGTGTTCGGCCGCCAGCAGGAGATCGCCGGAGCCTGCAGCCGGGTTGCCCGACCTTGCACGTGTCTCAGGAACATACCCGGGCACCCACACACCGGCCGCCGCCAGCATGGTCCGCGCGTCCGCGAGCACCTGGTCCGGAGGACCGTCAAGCAGCACGGCATCATCGGTGGCGCTGCCCGGCTGCAGCACCACGATCCGGTCCACCAGGTCCTTCCACACGGACACCCGGTGCTCCACCACAACCAGCGTGGCACCGGTTTTGTCCAGGCAGCGGCCCACGGCGTCGCGGACTTCCAGCACACCGGCAGGGTCCAGGTTCGCCGTGGGCTCGTCGAGCAGGATCAGGCCGGGCCGCATGGCGAGGATTCCTGCCAGCGCCAGGCGCTGTTTTTGCCCGCCGGACAGGGCCGACGTCGGGTGGTCCAGCGGCAGGTGGGAAAGTCCGACGTCGTCCAGCGCCTCGTGCACGCGGGCCCAGATGGCGTCGCGGGGCACGGCGAGGTTCTCGGCGCCGAAGGCGACGTCGTCGCCGACGCGGGAGAGGACCACCTGCGTCTCCGGGTCCTGCTGCATCAGCCCGGCCCGGCCGCGCTGCTCACGGGGCACGGCGCCGTCAACCAGCAGCGAGCCCGTCTCGTCGGACTCGCTGGCGTCGCCGCCGTCGTCGTCTATGTCCCCCAGTACCCCGGCCAGGGCATGCAGGAGCGTGGACTTGCCGGCGCCGGAGGGCCCCAGGAGGAGGACCCGCTCCCCCGGGCGGATCTCCAGGTCGAGGCCACGGACGGCCGGCTTGGCGCGCCCCGCATGCCTCCAGCCCCAGCCACTGGCTGTGACGGAGGCCGGACGCACCGCCACGGATTCCTCGTGCCGCGAAGGGGCGCCCATCAGGAGAAGACGGGCTCCGTTGCCGCCTTGCGTGATGCAAAGGAGCTCAGGACCCCGGTCCTGGCCAGGCCGCGGGTGGCAATCCAGGACAGTGCCCCGGCGATGATGGCGCCGGAGATGGCGGTGAAGATGATGTAGGCCAGCTTGTCGCCGGCGGCGTAGGCGATGTTCCAGCCCCACGGCGCGAAGGAGTCGTTCAGGCCGCAGAAAAGGCCGGCGGCGGCGCCGGCAAGCAGTGCCACGGGCAGGTTGAACTTCCGGTACACGAAGATGGCGAAGATGATCTCGGCACCCAGGCCCTGGACGAATCCGGAGAACAGTACGGACGCCCCATACTGGGAGCCCATAAACAGTTCACCCGTGGCGGCCACCGTCTCGCAGAAGAGCGCGGCGCCTGGCTTGCGGATGATGAGCATGCCCAGGACGGCCGGGATCATCCAGCCGCCGGCGATCAGGCCGGTCAGGGGCGGGTAGACGGCGTTCATGGGTCCGGAGACTGCGGCGGCCCCCTGGGACCAGGCCCAGAAAATGACGCCGCCGGCGACGGCGATGAGGGCCGCCACCACGATGTCCACGACGCGCCAGGACTTGCCGGCGGGCTTCTTGACTGCTGTTGTAGCCATGTGGTCCTCCTGAGGAACAGGAGGGGAAAGTGGACGCGGCTACCGGCACTGCTGCCGCTGCGCGCACTTCGAGAACTCGACTCCCTTGCGCCGGTACTAACCGGATCAGGTTCGAGGGTCTGCGGCTGTCCGCACTCTCAGCGCCCACCTGCGGTCCCTGGCATGGCCAGTGATGCCGACGGCGGCGCTCCCCTGTCGTTGAATGATTCTGTTTGGTGAAATATCCGCCCTGTTGGGCGTGGTCCAGTTTACCGCAGGGAGGGGTAGATTGTGGGCCATGACTGCGAATCCACCAGATGTGACCGGGTATGATCCGGATTCCCGCGATGCCCAGCCGGCGGGATCCCTGGAGGCCTTGATCGCGCGGATTGAGGCGGAGGTCCGGGAACTCCAATTTCCCGGTTTCTCCCTGGACGACTCCCTGAACCTGGGGCTGCTCCTGGTGGAGCTGGGCAAGGAGCGCGGGCTTCCCATCGCCATCGACATCACCAAGGGCGAGCAGGTCCTCTTCCACGTTGCCTTGCCGGGGGCAACACCGGACAACGGGCACTGGATCCGGGCCAAGAAGCGGACCGCCGCCCGTTACGAGGTTCCTTCCCTGCTGGTGGGGCTGCGCGCCCGGCTCAGCGGCGGACGTATTGAAGACAATGCCTGGTTCGACCAGGCGCTCTACGCCGCGCACGGCGGTTCCTTCCCCGTGTACGTCACCGGGGTGGGCGCCGTAGCAACCGTCACCGTGTCCGGATTGCCGCAGGTGCAGGACCATGACCTGGTGGTCGAGGCTCTCCGCGATATCCTCCGGCCGGCCGGCGCGGAGTGACGCCCTGAAAGCCTGGGACGAGATGATTTTCATCGGCCCGGACCACCCCTACTATTCCCTGCTGGCGGAACTGGTGTCCGCCGTCGGGAAGTCCTGGCAGCAACGCTACGACCACGGCCGCCGCGGAAGTCCGGACACAAACCCCTACTCGTGGGCCGGCCCGGAAGGCTAGTGACCGGCGCTCAACGCCGGCAGAATACAAAGCCTGCTTAGCAATTATTTAGTAATCATGCTTACTATGTTGTCTCCAGGGTTTGAGGAGTACAGCACATGGCAGCCAGCATCCGCCGGGCAGGCGCCCGAACAGGCCTGCAGAAGGCGGCGCTCGCAACGGGCGCCGTGTTCTGCCTGGCCGGCATCCTGGGATTCATTCCCGGCATCACCTCACACTCTGACGCGCTCCACCTGGCCGGGCACGCCTCAGGAGCGCTGCTGCTCGGGATCTTCCAGGTGTCCGTCCTCCACAACTCCGTGCACCTGCTCTTTGGACTTGCCGGCGTCCTGATGTCTCGCTCGCACCCGCAGGCACGGAACTTCCTCATCTACGGCGGTGTCATCTACCTGGTCCTCTGGCTGTACGGCCTCCTGGTCGGAGACACCACCCCGGCGAACTTCCTCCCCGCAAACGATGCCGACAACTGGCTCCACCTGGTCCTTGGCCTGGCCATGATTGCCCTGGCCATCATGCTCGCCCGTGGACCAGCCCCGGCCGCTGCCGGAGACGGCTCCGGCGCCGTCACCTCCAGCACCGCCACGTCTTCAGCGCCCGGCACCCGCGGCCGTTGACCACCATCTTCCGGCCGGGCCCCCAGCGCAGGGGGCACGGACCCGGCACACGCCAGACCTGAAGGAGCACCATGAAAATCCCAGCAGCACGGGGTCCCGTCAGCACCGCCTTATTCAACGCCCTCAAGGAACTGCCGGGCATGGACGGGGCCGCCCATGAGGCCCTGCACCGGACGGTGGCCGGCCATCTTCCCGAGACCCTGGACATCATTGGCGACGACGACCTCCAGCTGACGCTCTTCTGCCTCTACGAGCTCCACTACTCGGGCCTTGAGGGCGTGCGTGACGAGTGGGAGTGGGCCCCGGAACTGATCCGGGTGCGCCAGCTGCTGGAAAAACCGTTCGAAGCCGCGCTCCGGGAGGCTGCCGCGGCCGCCGCCGGTGACCTGGACCTTCCCGCCGGACCCGGTGTCACCAGCGACGCAGTGGCAGACATCCTGTTCGGCCTGGCTGCACGCGACACCGGCCCCAGCCTCTCCCGGTATGTGGCCCGGAAGGCCAGCCTGGGCCAGCTCAAGGAATTCCTGATCCACAAGTCCATCTACCAGCTGAAGGAAGCCGACCCGCACACCTTCGCCATCCCGCGGCTCTCCGGCAGGCCGAAAGCGGCACTGGTGGAAATCCAGGCGGACGAGTACGGCGGCGGACGGCCCGAGCGGATGCACAGCGCCCTTTTTGCCCGCACCATGCGGGGCCTGGGAATGGAGGACGGGTACGGGGCATACGTGGACGCCGTCCCCGCGGTCTCCCTCGCTGCTGTGAACCTGATGTCCCTGTTCGGCCTGAACCGCCGGCTGCGGGGCGCCATCACGGGGCATCTGGCCATCTATGAGATGACGTCCTCCCAGCCCAACCGCCTGTACGGCAGGGGCTTCCGACGGCATGGATTCGATACGGACGTCACCCACTACTTCGACGAGCATGTGGAGGCCGACGCCGTCCACGAGCAGATTGCCGGCCGGGACCTTGCGGGCGGGCTGGTTGAGGCCGAACCCCACCTGCTGGCGGACGTCCTGTTCGGAGCCACCGCGGTCATGGCCGTGGACGGCAGGCTGTCCGCGCACATCATGCAGTCCTGGGAAAATGGCGGGACCTCGCTGAGGCAGGCCTTGCCTGCTGCGGCCTGAGCACCAGGGCATGAACTCTACTGACGGGCTCCACGCAGGCATCAACAACGACTTCCACCAAATTTCCCAGCGATCCGCAGGAGCAGAGATGAACCAGGAACCCACCGAGAGCTCCATTGTGGTTTGCCCCGACGGGCCCCTTATTGTGCGCGGCGACTTTGAGCTCGTCACGCCGTCCGGCGAACCGGTTCCCCGTGACCGCAAAACCGTGGCGCTGTGCCGGTGCGGCGCCTCAGCCATCAAGCCCTATTGCGACGGCACCCACAAGATGATCAAGTTCCGCACCGAACCCCCGTCAGACTGAACAAGCGACGCGGCACGCTGGGCAAGGGACCCGGCAAACGCCAGATAGGCTAGGAACAGCCCGTTTTCCGCCCGCAAGGAGTACTAAGGAATGAACCTTTTCATCAAGCTGCTCGGCACCGGCGTGAGCCTCGGCGCCGGCTTCGTCGGCACCAAGCTGGTCAACACCATCTGGGAAAAGTCCACCGGGCGTAAGCCGCCTACCGGCAAGGACGAGGACGTCCCCACGAGCCTGCAGTCCGCGCTGACGTTCGCGCTGATCTCGGCCTCTGTCAGCACCATCATCCAGGTCCTGGCCAACCGCGGCACCCAGCGGGCCATCACCCGGTTCGCCAAGAGCCAGGACATCGTCTAGCACGCAGTCCAGCCCCAATAGCCCCGCCCAACCGGGATGTTTTGCACCGCTCCCGGCTCCCGAGCAACCAGCACTCAGCCGTCGCCGGAACCGTCCTCACGGGCGGCTTTGGCGGCGGCTTTTTGCACCACGGCCTCCAGCTCGTCCGAGGTGAGGAGTTCGCGGTGCAGGTGCTTGGTGCGGTAGCCCGCACGCCCCACCATGTGCGCAGAGACCGGTACGGTGAGCAGCTGGAAGATCCAGGCCACCAGCAGCACGGGCCACACCCACCAGGTGCGCATCTGCAGTCCGATGGATGCCAGGAGCAGGAACAGGCCCAGCACCTGGGGTTTGGTGGCGGCATGCATGCGGCTCAGGAGGTCGGGGAACCGCAGCAGGCCGATGGCCGCCCCCAGGGACATGGTGGCCCCAACAATCATGAACACCGCGGACAGCACGTCCACCCAGGCATCCAGGCCAGTGGAATCAGGACTCATTGGGCTGCTCCCTCCGGTCTGCCACAAACCTTGCCACCGTCACGGACCCGATGAAGCCGATGATCGAGATGGCCACCACCAGCATCAGGTTGTTCAGGTGCCGGTTGACGGCCATGTCCACGCACAGGGCCCCACCCAGGATGGCCAGCAGGACATCCGTGGCCAGCACCCGGTCCAGCAGCGACGGGCCGCGGGAAATCCTGATGATGGCGCCGACGGCTGCGAGCGAGAAAATCACGGCGGTCACTGCCAGGACAACCTGCATCATGCGGCCGCCTCCGTTCGCAAAATCTCAAGCTCATCCCTGGTACCCATGATCCTGATCAGCCCCGCTTCGATGGACAGCACCTCGTTCTTCAGGTTTTCGACTTCCTGCGGGGAGCTGATGTTCAGCGCGTGCAGGTAGAGCGTTGATGTTGACCGGTCCACCTCGACCACCAGCGATCCGGGAATCAGTGAAATCACGTGGCCCGTGGCTGTGACCAGGAGGTCCTGGTGGCTGCGCAGGGTCACCGCCACAACGGCATTCTTCACCCTGGGACCCCGCCACACGGCAAGGAACAGGAGCTGCATACTGGCCATCACCACCTTGGCCAGGAACATCAGCGCAAACGGAATGGCATGCAGGATGTTGAAGCGTCCGCTGAGCTCCACCGGCGGAAGGTAGAACAGGCGTGCCACTGCTACTGACAACAGGGCCCCGAACAGGAGGTTGCCCGGGCTGAAGTCCTGCCACAGGGCCCCCCAGACAATGACCAGCCACACCAGGAGCGGAAGCTCCTGGCGCAGCGAAATGCGCCGGCGGCTCATTTCCCTCCCCCTGCGGTAAGGACCAGTGGGACGTCGGTGTCCTCGCCCAGGACTGCCTGGATGTAGGAGGACCTGTCGAGCATGTCGTGCGCGGCCTGGTCAGAGACCATGAACAGCGGCCCCGCGAACACAGTCAGCCCGACGCCCAGGACCACCAGCCCGATGGTGGAGCCCACCATGGTGCGCGGCAGCAGGGTGACGGTGTTCGGTTTGGCTCCCGGCCCGGTGACGCGGGCGGCAGGCGTGGCCAGCAGCACGGGATCCGGGTGTTCGGCGTCGGAAGGCCTGCGCCAGAACGCGCGGTTCCACACCCTGGCTACGGCAAGCAGGGTCAGCAGGCTGGTCAGCACTCCGCCGATCACCAGCACGTATGCCAGCGGTGTTCCCAGTTCAACGCCGGCCTGCATGAGCCCCACCTTCCCCAGGAATCCGGAGAATGGCGGGATCCCGGCCAGGTTCATGGCGGGCACGAAGAAGAGCAGTGCCAGCAGCGGGGACAGCTTGGCGAGGCCGCCCAGCCGGTCCACGGAGGAGCTGCCGCCCCGGCGTTCGATCAGCCCTGTGACCAGGAAGAGGGAGGTCTGGATGGTGATGTGGTGCACCACGTAGAAGACGGCGGCACCGAGCCCCGCCACGGAGGACATGGCCAGGCCGAAAACCATGTAGCCGATGTGGCTCACCAGGGTGAACGAGAGCAGACGTTTAATGTCGCTCTGTGCCAATGCGCCAAGGATTCCCACCACCATGGTCAGTAACGCGGCAACCATCAGCGGGGTGTTCAGTGAGTCCCCGGGGAACAGCAGCGTCTCGGTGCGCACCATGGCGTACACACCCACTTTGGTGAGCAGGCCCGCGAACACGGCAGTGACCGGCGCCGGCGCCGTGGGGTAGGAGTCCGGCAGCCAGAAGGACAGCGGGAAAACGGCGGCCTTGATGCCGAACGCCACCAGGAGCATCACGTGCAGCAGCGTCCTGGTGCCCTGGTCCAGCTCACCGAGCTTAATGGCCAGGTCCGCCATGGTGATGGTTCCGGTGGCGCCGTAGACCATGGCGATCGAGATGAGGAACAGCACCGAGGACACCACGGACACCACCACGTAGGTGACGCCTGCCCGGATGCGGGGTCCGGTGCCGCCCAGCGTCATCAGCACGTAGCTTGCCGTCAGCAGGATCTCGAACCCTACGTAAAGGTTGAAGAGGTCCCCGGAAAGGAACGCATTGGAGACGCCCGCCACCAGGATCAGGTAGGTGGGGTGGAAGATCGAGACGGGCGCATCCTGGTCGCCGTCGGCCATGCCCTGCCCGGTGGCGTACACCAGCACGGCAAGGCTCACCGCCGAGGAGACCACCAGCATCAGCGACGAGAACTGGTCCACCACCAGCACGATGCCCCACGGCGGCAGCCAGCCGCCCAGGGTTACGGCAAACGTGCCGCCGTCCCAGACGGAGGCCAGCAGGAGGCATTCCAGCAGAAGCGTGAGGGAGAGCAGGGCGATACTCACCGCGCGCTGGGCCCGTGAATGGCGGATCAGCATGAAGGTCAGGGCGGCGCCCAGGATGGGAAGTACGACGGCGAGCGGGGCAAGGCTTGCGAGGTTCACTTTCCGCCTCCTTCCGGGCCAGGGGCCACATTGGTGGAGCCGGGTTTTTCTTCGGAGGCTGCCTGCTCGGCCGCCATCTCGCGGCCGCCGGCCAGCAGCGTTGTCCCGGCAGCGCCGTCGTTCGAGGTGGACTCGCCGGGGCCGCCATGGCCCGTGCCGCCGTCGTTGGAGACACTGTGGTTGGAGACGCTGTGGTTGGAAACACTGTGGCCGTCGGTGCCCAGCATGGTGAGCGGGAACTCTGAGGTCTCGGCAGGGACCTCGGAGTCGTCCTCTGCGTCGAAGCTCGGAGTCTCGGCAACGCGGAGGTCTTCTACGTCGTCCTGGATCTCGTCACGGCGTGCCAGCACCCACGTGCGGTAAATGATGCCCAGCATAAAGGAGGTGACGGCAAAGGAAATGACGATGGACGTCAGGATCAGGGCCTGCGGAAGGGGATCGTTGTAATCCCCCGCGGCAGTGTCCTTTGAGTACAAGGGTGCGAGCCCTGAGTATCCGCCGGTGGCCAAAATCAGCAGGTTGGTGGAATTGGCCAGGAGCATCAGCCCCAGCAGGACACGCGTGAGGCTGCGCTCCAGCACCAGGTAGATCCCGCAGGCGTACAGGGCCCCCATCACGATCAGGAGGGTCAGGTTTACGCTCATGGTTGGCCCTTTGCGGTGGTCTCGGAGGCGACGCCTTCTGGCCCCTGCTCCCGTGCGGAAGATGTGGCGGAGTCGTCGCCCGCGAATTCCTGCTCCTCGCCGGGAGTCCGGCCACCCACGGCGGAACGCTGTTCAAAGTGTTCATCGATTTCGGCGCCCAGGCTCCGCAGGACGTCCAGCACCAGGCCCACCACCACGATGTATACGCCGATATCAAAAATGGTGGAGGTGACGAATTTGATGTCGCCGAACACCGGAAGCCACAGCTCGATGATGGCGGTCTGGAACACCTGGCCGCCGAGCAGCAGCGGCACTGCGCCGGAGGCTGCAGCCACGGCCAGCCCTATTCCCAGCAGGGCACCGGCGCTGACCGGGGTGGCCTCGCGGAGCTCAAACCGTCCTCCGGCCAGATACCGGATGGTCAGGGCCAGGCCGGCTGTCAGCCCGCCGGCGAAGCCGCCGCCGGGAAGGTTGTGGCCGGCCAGCAGGAGGTACAGCGAGAACATGATCATGGAGTGGAAGATCAGCCGGGTGACCACCTCGAAAATGATGGACCGGCGCTCGGGGGCCAGGGTCCGGCCGGCCACGATCCACGCATCCCGGGCAGACGCCGCGAACTTCCGGCTGACGGCCAGCGCCGCCGCGTCCCGGCTCCCCGGGTCAACTCCCCGGTGGCGGCCGACGGTTCCTTCCGCAACGGTGGCGGAGTTCAGAATCCTGTCGCCGCGGCCCCGGACGAAGATGAGGCTCGCCACGCCGGTGGCTGCCAGCGCCAGGACGGTGATTTCACCGAAGGTGTCCCAGGCCCGGATGTCCACGAGCGTCACGTTGACGATGTTCAGTCCCCCGCCGCCCTCGTACGCGAGCCGCGGAAACTCCAGGGACACGGGCGTTGCTATCCGCGCCCCCATGGCGTAAATCGCGGCGAATACCATGGTGACGCCGAAGCCCAGGCCGATGATCACGCGCACCACCCGGTATTTGCCGCCGGTCCGGTCGCGGAGCTCGGGCGGCAGGCTGCGCATCGCCAGCACGAAAGCCACCAGGATGATGGTTTCCACCAGCATCTGGGTCAGCGCCAGGTCCGGGGCGCCCTGGAGCGCGAACATCAGGGCGATGCCGTAACCGGTGACGGAAACCATCAGGACAGCCAGGAACCGCTTGTTGGCCTTGACGGCTGCCAGGGCGCCGATCACGATGCCCGCACCTACCACGAGCTGGAGCGGGGAGCCGGGGTCAACCAGGTAGATGCCGTCCGGAAGCGGCTTTCCGGTCACCAGGATCACTGACAGTGGCAGGACAAAGGCGACACTGAGGATGACGGCCAGATAGTAGTACAGCGAACCGCGCTGCGTGCGTCCAGTGATCCACACCGCTGCGTCATCCAGCCCGCCGATGGTGTACTGGTACGCCTTGTCCCCGTCCACCCACGGCGGGACCAGGGACTGTGCCCGCGAGACCGCGTCCCGGCCAAAGTACATCGCCAGGCCCAGCGCGAACGTGAGGGCCGTCAGGCCCAGCGCCGGCGTGAAGCCATGCCACAGCGCAAGGTACCCGGCCTGCTCAGCGGCCGTTCCGGCGTCGGGAGCGGTGGAGGCAAACAGTGCGGCGTACGGCTGGATCCATGCATCAACGGGTGCCGGCCACAGCCCGTAGATGATGGTCATAAGGCTGAGGATGGCCGGCGCGGCGAGGAAAGAGGGCCTGATGGCCTTGAAGGGCGTGGGCTCCACGCCGGGCTTGACGGCAAACGCGCCCCACATGAAGCGCGCGCTGTAGGCAAAGGTGAGGATGGATCCCAGGACCAGACCCACCAGGACCACCATGCCCCACGGCCCGGCTGCTTCGTCTCCCGCGTGGTGGACGAAGGACTCCAGCACCGATTCCTTGGCCACGAACCCGGCCAGCGGGGGAACTCCGGCCATGGAAGCAGCGCCAATTGCGGCCACCACTCCGAGCGCACGGGAGGAGCGGAACACGCCGGACAGCTTACGGACGTCGCGCGTTCCTGACTGGTGGTCGATGATGCCCACCACCAGGAACAGGGTGGCCTTGAACAGCCCGTGGGCCAGGAGCATTGCGAGCCCTGCAAGCGCCGCGTCCGGCGTGCCCAGGCCCACCACCATGGTGAGGAAGCCCAGCTGGCTGACGGTGCCGTAGGCGAGGATGAGCTTGATGTCGGTCTGGCGCAGCGCCCGGTAGCCGCCCACCAGCATGGTGGACAGGCCCAAGCCCAGCACCACCGGCTGCCAGTACGCCGTTTCGGAGAACCCGGGCGCCAGCCTGGCAACCAGGTAGATTCCTGCCTTCACCATCGCGGCGGCGTGCAGGTAGGCGCTGACCGGCGTGGGTGCGGCCATGGCGCCGGGGAGCCAGAAGTGGAAGGGGACCAGGGCGGACTTGGTAATGGCGCCCACCAGGATCAGTACGACGGCGGCGCTCACCATGGCGCCGGAGGCTCCGCTGGTGAGGGCGGGCGCCTGATCCAGGATGCTTGAAATGCGGTAGGTGCCGGCCGTGTGGCCCAGCATGATGAGTCCCACCAGCATGGCCAGCCCGCCGGCAGTGGTGACCATGAGTGCCTGCAAGGCGGACCGCCGCGCAGCCAGCCTGGTGCGGGCGAATCCGATCAGGAGGTAGGACAGGATGGTGGTCAGTTCCCAGAAAATGAACAGCAGCAGCAGGTCATCCGCCGCAACCAGGCCGAACATGGCGCCGGCAAAGGCCAGCAGCTGCGCACCGAAGGCACCGAGGTCCTGGTCTTTTTTCTTGAAGTACCTGGCGCAATAAACCAGCACGAGCGACCCGACGCCCAGCACCAGCAGGGACATGACCCAGGCCAGCGCGTCCATGCGGAAGGCAAGTTCGAGCTGGAGCCCGGGAATCCAGGGGACCGTTTCGCTGATGGACCCCGTTCCGGCGTAGACCGGACCGTGCTGCAGCAGCAGCCAAATGAAGGATGCGGCAGGAACAGCTGCGAGTGCGTAGAACGCGTTGCGGCCCCAGGCCCGGAAGAGGAACGGAGCCAGCACAGCCACCGAAAAGTTCACGGCAAGGACTGTTATCACTGGTATCTCCGCAACGTCAGGGATTCGATTGTCAAAGTTGGAGCAGGCGGTTCATTCGTTAGGTCCGGGAGGCTCCAGTTTATCAAGGCCCCGGCACCCGCCCCGCCCCGCAGGATGCCGCGCCCGGCGCGGAGCCCGGTATCCCCGGGGGTTCGCTCCGCCTCCTGTTCGCCACGGGCGGATACGATGCATCCTATGAACAGCGCCAGCGCTCCAGGGGCAACGCAGCCGTCCTCGGAACTTGAGTCCGGGAACCAGCGCACCAGCACAGGCCGCATCCTGGCGTGGGCGTCATGGGATTGGGGATCCGCAGCCTTCAACGCCGTGATGACAACGTTCGTCTTCACCGTCTACCTCACCTCCAACGCTTTCGGCGGCGAAGACCAGGCCTCGGCGGTCCTGGGAGGTGCCCTGGCAGTTGCCGGCCTGGCGATTGCCCTGCTTGCTCCTGTCACCGGCCAGCGCTCCGACGCAGGCGGCCGGCGCAAGCTGTGGCTGGGAGTCAACACGGCCGCCGTCGCCATCCTCACTGCCCTGTGCTTCTTCGTCTTCCCGCGGCCGGAATTCCTGCTGCTCGGAGTATCCCTGATAGCCCTGGGCAACGTGTTCTTCGAGTTCGCGGGTGTCAATTACAACGCCATGCTCGCCCAGATCTCCACGCCGCGGAACATCGGCAAGGTCAGCGGATTCGGCTGGGGAGCGGGTTACCTGGGCGGCATCGTTGCCCTGCTCATAGTCCTCCAACTGTTCGTCCAGCCCAGCTTCGACTGGTTCGGCGCGTCCACCGAGGACAGCCTGAACATCCGGCTGGTGGCTGTTTTCTCGGCCCTCTGGTTCTTCATTTTCGCCCTCCCCGTGCTGTTCGCCGTTCCCGAGCTTCCCCGCGCCGCCCAGGCGAAGCGGCTGGGCCTGCCAGCCAGCTACGGGCTGCTTTTCCGCCGGATCAAGGCCATCTACGCCACCAGCCCCCACACCATCTACTTCCTGCTGGCCAGCGCAGTCTTCCGGGACGGACTGGCCGCCGTCTTTACCTTCGGCGGAATCATCGCTGCGGGAACCTTTGGCTTTGAGCTGTCCGAGGTCATTTTCTTCGCCATCTTCGGCAACGTCGTGGCCGCAGCGGGTGCAGTGCTTGGCGGCCTGCTGGACGACCGGATCGGCCCCAAGAGGGTGATCATCGGTTCGCTGGTGGGCCTCCTGGTTGCGGGCAGCGTCATCCTGGTGCTCGGCAACGGCGACTACACCTTCCTGGGCATGGCCTGGGCCGGCAGCACCACCTTCTGGGTGTTCGGGCTTTTCCTGTGCCTGTTCGTGGGGCCCGCCCAGGCCTCATCACGCGCCTACCTGGCCAGGCTGGCCCCGCACGGCGAGTCCGGCGAACTCTTCGGCCTCTACGCCACCACCGGCCGCGCCGTCAGTTTCCTGGCACCAGCGCTCTTCACCCTCAGCATCACCCTTGCGGCCCCGCTGGTGGCGCCGGGCGAGGCGCAGCGCTGGGGCATCCTGGGCATCATGGTCGTGCTGCTGGCCGGACTGCTCGTCCTGCTGCCCGTCAAGTCGCCGGACCGGGCGCCCATCGCCGTCGTGCCTGCCGCCTGACAGCCCACAGGTTTTACGTGGGGCTCCCCGCTGACCTCTTGACGCACGATGTTATCGATCACATAATTGTGATCGATAACATGAATCCTTTCAATGACGAGGAGCACCATGACACAGGCCCAACATCGTCCCCGCGTGGGAATCATCGGCACGGGCGGCATTGCCCATGCTCATGCGGAAGCCCTGAAGCTGGCGGGCGCGGAGCTCGTGGTGGCGGTGGATATCGACCCCCACAGGGCAACAGAATTTGCGGAAAAGGTGGGTGTCGGCCAGACCGCCCCCACCCTGGCCGCCGCAGCGGAAACCGGACTGGACCTGGTCGCCGTCTGCACGCCGCCGTCGTCGCACGCCCCCGTGGCCCTGGAAGCCATGGCGCTGGGCATGGACGTGGTGTTGGAGAAGCCGCCCGCCCTGTCGCTCCGGCAGCTGCGGGAGCTCCAGGAAGCGGAACGCGCCACGGGCAGGCGGGTGGGCTGCATCTTCCAGCACCGCTTTGGTACGGGCGCCCGCAAGCTGGCGGACCTGCAGGAGTCCGGAGCCCTGGGCAGCCCGCTCACCGGGTTCTGCAACACCCTCTGGTTCCGGGACCAGGCGTACTTTGACGTTCCGTGGCGCGGCCAATGGGACGTTGAGGGCGGCGGACCCACCATGGGGCACGGCATCCACCAGTTCGATCTCCTTCTCCACCTGTGGGGGCCCTGGCAGGAAGTGACGGCATTCGCCGGAAAGCTGGCCCGCCGGACGGAGACAGAGGACGTCTCCACCGCCATCGTGCGGTTCGAATCGGGCGCGCTGACCACCGTCATCAACTCCGTGATCTCGCCCCGGGAAACCTCCCAGCTGCGGTTCGACTACGAGCATGCCACCGTGGAACTGGAACACCTCTACGGCTACGACGACTCGAACTGGCGCTTTACCCCGGCACCCGGCCAGGAGCACCTCGCCGCCGCGTGGACGGACGGCCCGGCCAGCGCACCCAGCGGCCACTCCGCGCAATATGCCCGGATCATCGAAGCCGTCAGCACCGGGACCGTTCCGCCGGTCACGCTCGCTGACGCCTACCCCACCATGGAGCTCGCCGCCGCAATCTACGCATCGGCGATTACCGGCAAAACCGTCCGCCGCGGCGACATCACTGAAGGAAACCCGTTCTTCGACCGTGCCGACGGCCGGCTGGAACCCTGGAAACTGGAAAAGAGCCACGCATGAGCACCGCCCCCGGAACAACTGCCGCCCCAGCCCCCGCCCACCAGCTCGGCTGGACGGACAATGACGCCGCCGTCGAAATCTCGCTGGACGGCGTGCCCGTCCTTACCTACACCTATGCTGCCGATGATCCCCAGGCGGAATCGCCCCGGCCGTACTTCCATCCGGTCCGCACCAGGGGAGGCGACCTGGTGAGCGCCTACCGCCCGCACGACCATGTGTGGCACAAAGGCATCGCCTGGTCCCTGCCGCACCTTGGCCCGGACAACTTCTGGGGCGGCCCCAGCTACCGGCGCGGCCAGGACTACCAGTGGCTGCCCAACAACGGCGCCATGCGGCACCGGGAAACCACAACGGCAACGGACGACGACGGCACGTTCAGTTTTGCGCACAGGCTGCAGTGGATGACCCAGCAGGGCTCGCTCGTGGTCGAGGAGGATCGGTCCTTCCGGGTGGTGCCGGGGGCGGACGCCAGCTACACCCTCGTCTTCGACACCGCCATGACCAACGTTTCCGGCGATGACATCCACATCGGTTCCCCCACCACGGAGGGCCGTGAGAACGCAGGATACGGCGGACTGTTCTGGCGCGGCCCCCGCTCCTTCGCGGGCGGGACCATCATGGGCCCCGGCGGCGCCACCGGCGAGGAGCTCCGCGGCCAGCGGGCCCCCTGGCTTTCCTTCGTGGGGCAGCACGATGAAACCTGCCGCTATTCAACGCTGGTGATGGTTGACGATCCCGGCAGCGTCCACCAGGAGCCGGAGTGGTTCGCCCGGTCCGAGCCGTTTGCCTGCATGGGCCCTGCCCCGTTCTTCAGCAAGGAAGTCCTGTTCGAGGCAGGTGTCACCCTCCGTTTCCGGTACGGCGTTGTGGTTGCGGACGGCGCATCGGAGAAGGACAGGGCGGAAGCACTGGCAACGGCCGCCCGCGGCATCCTGGTGGCTGCCCCGGCGTCCCCGGCAGGGACATGAACGGCCGGCCGGTGGACAGCCGGATGGACCAGCTCCTCCCGGCGCCGGGCTTTCCCGGCGGCACTGCAGTTACCGGGCTTCGGGTGTACGACTGGGAATCCGCCGACGGCTTGTGCGGCGGCTCCCCGCACCTCCACACGGTGTCTTCCGAGGCGTACGTTGTCACGGGCGGCACGGGAGAGGTGCACACCATTTCGATGGGAGGCGTCCAGGAACATGGGCTGGCGGCCGGATCGCTGGTGTGGTTCAGCCCCGGCACCGTCCACCGGCTGGTGAACAGGGGCGGCCTCACGCTCAACGTGATCATGTCCAACGCGGGCCTGCCTGAGGCCGGAGACGCCGTCCTGACGTTTCCACGCCGCATCCTCCAGGACCCGGACCTGTACGCCGCGCACGCCCTGCTGCCCCGGGGTGCGGAGGAAAGCGACGTTGCAGCGGCAGCGCGGAGGCGGCGCGACCTCGCCCTGGAAGGATACGCCGAACTGCATACATCCGTGCTGCGGGACGGCACTCCGGCGCTCCAGGAGTTCCACCGCGCGGCCGCCCGCCTGGTCCGCCCGCGCGTCGGGCATTGGAAGGAACTCTGGGCAGCGAACGTCCAAAGCCAGGTCCTGGCAACGGAGCAGGCACTCCGCGAGCTGGCAGACGGCTCGGCCGCGTCCCTGGCGGGGGCAGCGGTGGCCAGTTCCGAACAGCGCGCGGGTGAGGGGTTCGGCATGTGCGGGCGCCTCACCACGTGGGAGGATTCCAGGCTGTGACGCCGTCCCCCGCCGAAACCCGGCCGCCCGCCCGTGCAGCAACGATCTACGAAGTGGCGCGGTTGGCCGGCGTCTCCCACCAGACTGTCTCCCGGTACATGGCTGACCGCTCCAAGCTGAAGGCCTCCACATCGGAGAAGGTGGAACGGGCCATGGCGGAACTGAACTACTCGCCCAACCTCACCGCCCGATCGCTGCGGACCAAGGCCGCCTACCGGCTCCTGGCGCTGGTGCCCGGATCCTCGCCATACTTTCCGTCCCGGATGCTCAATGGCGCGGCCGCAACCGCCCGGGAAGCCGGATACCACCTGGACGTCGTCGCCCTGGAAGGTGCCGGTCCTGAGCGGACGGAGCGCCTCCGCCGCATCCTGGACGGCGGGCCTTTCGCGGGTGCACTGTCCTTCGTGCCCATTTCCGGGACGGACCTCCTGCAGGCGCAGGAACGCATCCCTGTGGTGGTGGCCGGCGAGTATGACGACAAGATGCGCGGCCAGGGCCGCATTTCGGACGGCTCTGCGGCGCAGGCTATTGTGGAGCACCTTGCCGGCCTCGGCCACCGGCGGATCGCCCATATCGCGGGCCCGCAGGAATGGCCCGCAGCCCGCAACCGCCTGGCCGTTTACCGCAAGGCGGTGCACGACGCCGGGCTTGAAGACGGCGGAGTGGCCGAAGCGGAGTGGAGCGCCGCCTCCGGATACGCCGCCGCGCAAATCCTCCTGGCCAAACCCTCCTTCACTGCCATCTTCGCCGCGAACGACCATCTGGCCATCGGGGCCATCCGTGCCCTGCACGATCATGGCCTCAGGGTTCCCGCCGATATCAGCGTCGTCGGCTGGGACGACCATCCTGAATCCGCGTTCCTGGTCCCGTCCCTGACCACCGTCCACATGGACCTGGAGGCCCAGGGCAGCCGGGCCATGGAGCAGTTGCTCGCAGCGTTGAACCCGGGACGCGCGCCCGCTCCGGAGCCCGGTCCTCCGGGCATGCGTCTGGTCCTGCGGGAATCCTCGGGGCCCGCCCCCAGCCCTGGCCAGGCAGACTAGTCTGGAACCATGAACGTGGACGAAACCAACCTTCCCGGTCTGGGCCGGCGCAAGGATTTCATGACCGCCTCAGGCCGCCGGATCGGCGTGGTGGAGCGGCGCGAGGGCCAGACCGAACTCATTGTCTCGGCCTGGGATGATCCGGACACATGCCAGGCATCCATCCCCCTCACCACCGAAGAAGCAGCCACCCTCGGCAACCTCCTGGGCGGGCAGCACCTGGCCATGAAACTTACAGAGGAGCACAAGGACGTCCCGGGAATCGTTACCCGGCAGTTCTCCATTGCTCCGGACTCCCCCTTCCAGAACCAGCCCATGGGTAAGGCGTGCATCCGCACCCGGTGCGGCGTCTCCATCGTGGCGATCATGCGCGAAGGCGAGGTGCTCCCGTCGCCGGGACCCGACGTCGTCCTCCATACCGGCGACCTGCTGGTGGCAGTGGGTACCCAGGAAGGCCTTGACGCGGCGGCCAATATCCTGCGTCACGGATAGGTCGCCATGGACCCGTTGGCCCTGACCCTCATTGAACTGGGGGCTGTTGTGTTCTGCCTTGGCCTGCTGGCCAGGGTGGCCGGACGGGTCGGAATGTCCCCCATCCCGCTCTACCTCCTGGGCGGACTCGCGTTCGGTGCCGGCGGCATCGTCAAGCTCGACGGCATGAAGGAATTTGCGCACGTCTCCGGTGAGATCGGGGTGATCCTGCTCCTGCTTATGCTCGGGCTGGAATATACCGCGACGGAACTCTTCACCGGACTGCGCCGCTCCTGGCAGGGCGGTGTGCTCGACCTGGTCCTGAACTTCCTGCCCGGTGCTGCCCTGGCCTACGTGCTGGGCTGGGGCGGGGTGGGCGCCATGGTGCTGGGCGGCGTCACCTACATCTCCTCATCGGGGATTGCAGCCAAGGTCATCACAGACCTGGGCCGGATAGGCAACCGGGAAACACCGGTGGTGCTGTCCATCCTGGTGTTCGAGGACCTGGCCATGGCCGTCTACCTTCCCGTGCTGACCACCATCCTGGCCGGCGTCAGCTTCCTCGGCGGTCTCACCAGCGTTGGCATCGCCCTGGCAGTGGTGAGTGTGGTGCTGATGGTGGCGCTGCGGCACGGGCACCACGTGTCCAAGGCCGTCCATAGCGAGAACTCGGAAGTGTTCCTCCTGAACGTGCTGGGCGCCGCGCTGCTGGTGGCCGGGATAGCCTCGGCCATGCAGGTTTCCGCCGCGGTGGGAGCATTCCTGCTCGGCATCGCTATTTCAGGCGCGACGGCGCACAACGCGACCCGCATCCTCGAGCCGCTGCGGGACCTGTTTGCTGCCATCTTCTTTGTGGCGTTTGGGCTTAATACGGATCCCGCATCCATCCCGCCGGTCCTTGGCTGGGCCCTGGTGCTGGCCGTCATCACGGCCGCCACCAAGATGGCGACGGGCATCTGGGCGGCCAAGCGCGCCGGCATTGCGCGGCCCGGCCGCCTGCGCGCCGGAGCCACGCTGATCGCACGCGGTGAATTTTCCATCGTCATTGCGGGGCTGGCAGTTGCTTCCGGGGCGGTCCCCGGGGAACTGGCGGCGCTTGCCACCGCGTATGTCCTACTGATGGCGGTCATAGGTCCGCTGGCGGCCCGGTTTGTGGGGCCTGTCAGGGCCGCCCAGCCGCCCGCTGGCGTGGCCGCCAACGCCTGAGGCCAGCGCCGCCCCTGCGTGGGGGCGGTGCGGGCGCTTCCGCTGCCTGCTAAATCTCCGTGCGGTGGAAGTTCAGGTGGCTGCGGCTTGCAGTGGGACCGCGCTGGCCCTGGTAGCGGTTGCCGTACTCGCCCGAACCGTAGGGATGCTCCGCAGAGGACGTCAGCCTGAAGAAGCACAGCTGGCCGATCTTCATGCCCGGCCACAGCTTGATGGGCAGGGTGGCCATGTTGGACAGTTCCAGGGTTACGTGGCCTGAGAATCCGGGGTCGATGAACCCGGCCGTGGAGTGGGTCAGGAGGCCCAGCCGGCCCAGGGAGGACTTGCCTTCCAGGCGGGCCGCGATGTCGTCCGGCAACGTGACGGTCTCATACGTGGACCCCAGGACGAACTCGCCCGGGTGCAGGATGAAGGGCTCGTTCGGCTCCACTTCCACAAGGCGCGTAAGCTCCGGCTGTTCCTCGGCGGGGTCGATGTGGGCGTACTTGTGGTTATCGAACAGGCGGAAGAACTTGTCGATCCGAACATCCACGGACGACGGCTGGACCATCGCGGAATTGTACGGTTCGAGCACGATCCGCTGGGAGTCTATTTCGGCACGTATATCGCGGTCAGAGATCAGCACCGTCCCAAATTACCGTACGGCCCCTCCTGGGCAGTTATCCACAGCAACATTTTTTCGTTGTTGCAGAGCGCTCGTGGGGCTACTGTTACAGCAGTGATTCAGGCGCCGGATGGTCTCCCGGATGGCCCAACAGAGCTGGGGATGTTGTGAATAGATTGGCCGCGCCCTCTTTTATTGGGGCGCTCTTGGCTTTAGCGCTGCTCTCCTCATCGGCGGGCACACCGCCGGTGCCGGCCGCAGGGCCGCCAGTGGGCGCAACGGGGCCCAGCAGCGTAAGCCTGGGCGCTCCGGCCGTAACCGAGGGCGCCGGGTCCCCCTCCGGCGCGGACTCCCGCGGGTCCCTGCTCGCCCCCGCGGTTGAACCGGACATCCGGCCGGCATCACCCACGGAACCCTTGGCGGCCGAACCAGTGGCGGTGGGACCTGTGGCGGCGGAACCCCTGGCACCGTCTCCGGCAACCAGTCCGTCCGCCGGCACCGTTGAGGATTCCCCCGAGCCCGCAGCACCGGCACCCGTTCCGGCCTCCGAAGAGCCGGCACCCGACGTCCCGTCCATACCTCCCCTCTGGGCACCGGACGAGGAACTTGCCTCCCCTCAGGTGTCCCGCCAGGCGGTTCCGGAATCCCTTGCGGCCGTTCCCGCACCGGAAGCCCTCATCCCGGACAGCAACGCAGCCGCCATCCTCACGGTGTTCAACCGGATCAACGAGTACCGGGCGTCCAAGGGCCTGAACCCCGTGAAATACAACTCAACAGTGGCTGCCCTGGCACAGGAATGGTCGGACAGCATCGCAACCCGCGAGGTCATCGAGCACCGCGCCAGCTTCTGGACGGACCAGCGCGCGCTAAGTCCCAACAACGGCGCCGGCGAGGTCATCGCCATCCGCACGGACCGGGACGCAGCGCTGCTGGTGGAATGGTGGAAAGGCTCCCCCGGCCACAACGCCATGCTCCTCGATCCGCGCTTCAACGTCATGGGGGCCGGGATCAGCTTTACGGACCGCACGTACAAGATCTGGGGCGTGGTGAACTTCTTCGGCTACACCACCCTTCCCGCCGGTACCACCAATTCACCCGGCGGAACCGGGACGAGCACACCCTTCCCGGCGCCGCCGCCCACCGTGTGCGACGCCCCGGTACGGCACATGCCGCCCACGCTTGACCTCTCCGCAGCGGCCATCAAGGGGCCCGGAGACCTGGTGACCGTCGACTCCTCCGGCCAGCTCCTGGCACGCGCAGCCACCGGAGCGCGCACCTTTGCCGCTGCCAAGGTCATCGGCTCAGGTTTTGCCGGCGCCAAGGAAGTATTCACCACGGACTGGGACAGGGACGGCGCCTACGACCTCGTCACGCAGTGGAACAGCGGCACCCTGACGCTCCACCGCGGCATTGCCGCCGGCGGATTCCAGCCGCCCGCCACCCTGGGAAGCGGAGGGTGGGAAACCCTTACCCTCGCCGTCGGCGGATGGTGTGCCAACAACAGGCTCCCCCAGATTCTTGCCCTGGACGGGGCGGGAAACCTCTACCTGTATCCCAACAAGGGCCTGGGCGACCTCTCCGCACGGGCACTCGTCGGCTCCATCGGCGCCGCACGGAAGCTGTCCATGGTGGATTACGACGCCGACGGGTTCCAGGACATCCTTGCACTCCGGGCTGACGGCTCCGTCCAGCTGCACCGCGGCTGGGGCACCACCGCACTGCGCACGGAAGCCAGGGCTACCGTCGCCACGGGTTGGGGAGACGTCACGGGCCTCAGGCCGCTGCGGGACGTTACCGGACTCAACTCCACCGGGCTGGCCCTGCGAAGGGCGTCCGACGTCGTGCAGTACTGGGACCTGACCTCCGGAAGCCTCGCGTCGCCGTCGAACATTCCGGGCCCGTGGACCGGGCAACGGCTGGCGCAGTAGGCCCGCCGCTGCTGGAGGGGACGGGCACTCCTAGATGGCCGGCTGGAGCTCCAGGACGTCCTTGAGCCGTTCGAGCTGGGCCACCTCGGTGGAGACACTCCGCTGAAGCATCCTGTTCAGGAATCCGATCCGGTTGAGCAACCTGAGCCTGTGCAGGACGCCGGCCGCCCCTTCTGCCCGGGCCTCGAGGGCAAACCTGACGCGAGTTCCTTCAGCCTCCGTGCTGAGGTAGTACCCGCCCGAACGGTGGGCCGGCCCGGAAATGGCTTGGAATTGGATTTCGGCTCCGGGCCGGGCGTGGGTGATTTCCAGCTCCGCGGGGATGCTCAGCCCGGACCGTCCGGCCACCATCTTCCGGTACACCGCTCCCTTGGAGGCCGATGCGCCTAGAAGCAGCTTGACGCTGCGCACCGAGTCATTCCACGCAGGCAGGTTGGTCGCATCAAGCAGGTACAGATACACGGCCATGGCGTCCCGCCGGATAAGGACCTCGTGTTCTGCGAATGCCATGGGGGATCTTCCTGTGGTTGAGGTTCAACTGCCGCAGTAGCTGCAATCCCCCCGGCCCCGCAGCTACCCGGTTCAGGTTAGCCAGCGCTCCGCAGGCCCACCTAGCCACGGCAGGCGACGTTATTGAAGAGTTACTGGATGACGTTCCCCTGACCGGGACACGGGCGGCGCGCAGCGTGTGTGGGCAGGGCAGGCAAAGTTCTGCGCTAAGCTATGTTCTGCCCCTCCACGGCGGGGCAGCGCGGCTGTAGCTCAATGGTAGAGCGCTAGCTTCCCAAGCTTGATACGCGGGTTCGATTCCCGTCAGCCGCTCCACTGCTTGCAGCGGGACAGAAGACAAACCACCCCGGCGCCCATTAGGTACCGGAGTGTATCGTCAGAAGTCAGGAACCTCTTCGGTTCCGCTACAGGAGCAATTCATGGCTGACAAGTCCCCGCGTCAAACAGCATCCAAAAAATCCGGCAAGTCCATCAAGGAAAAGCGGGCCGACAAGAAGGCCGCTTCCGCCCCGGCCAGCTCCCTGGACATCACCTCCAGCAAGGCCGCCAAAAAGAAGTGACAGGGCAGCAGAAAAGACTGACCCTCGGCGTCCTGGCCTCAACGAAGAAGCCCGATGAGCGCCGGCTCCCCATCCATCCGCTGCATTTCGAGCGCATCGCACCCGACATCCGCGAGCACATCATCCTGGAAACCGGCTACGGCGAGCGGCTGGGCGTATCCGACGAACACCTCTCGCCTTTGGTGGGCAGGATGGCCGGCAGGGAGGCGCTGCTGGCGGAGGCCGACGTCGTCCTCCTGCCAAAGCCGCAGCCGGAAGACCTCGCCGACATGCGGGACGGCCAGGTCCTCTGGGGCTGGCCGCACTGCGTCCAGGACCGCGCCATCACCCAGCTGGCCATCGACAAGAAGCTCACGCTGATTGCCTTCGAGGCCATGAACCACTGGGCAAGCGATGGCGGCTTTGGACTGCACGTCTTCCACAAGAACAACGAACTCGCGGGGTACTGCTCCGTGCTGCACGCCCTCGCGCTGACCGGGTCCACCGGCGACTACGGCCGGAGGCTCAGCGCCACGGTCATCGGCTTCGGTGCAACAGCCCGCGGTGCCGTCACCGCGCTGAACGCCCACGGGATCCATGACGTCCAGGTGCTGACCAACCGGGGCGTGGCCGCTGTCGGCGCGCCGATCCACTCTGTGAACATCGTCCAGTTCGACCACGACGACGAAGCCCCCTTCCTGAGCCAGGTCATCAGCGAGCGCGGCAGGGTACCGCTGGCACCGTTCCTGGCCGAGAGCGACATCGTGGTCAACTGCACCCTGCAGGACCCCAATAACCCGCTGACGTACCTGCGCACGGAGGACCTGGCGGCGTTCAGTCCCGGGAGCCTCATTGTGGATGTTTCGTGCGACGAGGGCATGGGTTTCAGCTGGGCACGGTCCACCACCTTCGCCGACCCCATGTTTACGGTGGGCGACCACATCAACTACTACGCCGTGGACCACAGCCCGTCCTACCTCTGGAACTCGGCCAGCTGGGAAATCAGCCAGGCCCTGCTGCCATTCCTGGACACCGTCGTCAGCGGCCCCGGGGCGTGGGACGGCAACGACACCATTGCCCGCGCCATCGAGATCCGCGACGGCGTCATCCGCAATAAGGATGTCCTGGAGTTCCAGAAGCGCGAAGAGGCGTACCCTCACCTGGCGCTGTAGTCCGGACTACGCGGCCGCCCGCCGGACAATCCGCACGGGCTGCCGCCGGTCCTTGAGGTCCACCCTCAGCGACAGCGAGCCCTTGCGCGCCAGGATCACTGCCACCGTCAGGGCCGCGAGGGCAGGCACGCCGCCGGACACCAGCAGCGCCACGTGCGGGTCGGCGTGCTCGGCGATCCAGCCCAGCATGGGCCCGCCGATTGCCTGGCCGCCGATCAGGACCATGATGTACAGGCTCATGACCCGGCCCCTGATGCCCATGTTGGAGCTGACCTGGACCAGCTGGTTGGACCCGGTCAGGAACATCAGGCACCAGAATCCCGAGAGCACCATGACCGCGCCGAACACCGGCATGGACGGCGCCAGCGCGGCAAGGCACAGCATGACCCCGTACATTCCCGCGCAGAACACCACGGAGCGCAGCCGGAGCCGGCGGCGCCGCGTGGATCCCACCGCGCCGGCCAGCGCGCCCAGCGCCACCAGGGCGTTCAGGAGGCCGTAGCCTGCGGCACCGGCATTGAACACGTTGTCAGCGAAGGCGGCGAGCACCACGGGCAGGCTCATGGCGAACACCGCGATGAAACCTGCCATCAGCCAGGGCCAGTAGATGGTGGGCTTGCCCAGCGCATACCGCAGTCCTTCGCGCAGCATCCCCTTGCTCTTCGGGGCGGGCTCGCTCACGAACAGTTGGTCCTTGCGCAAAAGAAGCAGCATGGCCACGGTGGAACAGCACGCCACGGCGTTGCCGGCGAAAGCCCACCCCGCACCCACGGCAGTAAGCATCCACCCGGCCAGGGCGGGGCCAATCAGGCCGCCCAACTGGAAGGTGGTGGAGTTGACGCTGATGGCGTTGCGCAGGTACGTGGGCCCCACGAGTTCATTGACGAAGACCTGCCGGGCCGGCTGGTCAAGGACCGTCACCAGGCCAAGCACCAGCGCGATGACGTAGACGTGCCACACCTCAACGGCCCCGCTCAGGGCGAGGGCCGCGAGCACGGCCGCCAGGACCGCCGCCATGCCCTGGCAGAGAATCAGGATCTTCCGCTTGGCGAACCGGTCGGCGACCATCCCGCCCCATGGTCCCAGGAGCAGGGACGGCAGGAACTGCAGCGCCACGGTGATGCCCACTGCAGTGACGGATCCGGACAGTTCCAGCACCATCCAGTCCTGGGCGATCCGCTGCATCCAGATGGCGACGACGGCGATGAAGTGGCCTATCGCGAAGATGCGGAAGTTGGGGATCCGCAGGGAGATAAAGGTGTGCTTCCAGGGCAGGCGTTCAGTGACGACGGCGAGCGGCTGGGTCTGGTGGTCCGGCGGCGCGGAGCCGGCGGTATCGATGACGGGTTGGGTGACGGTTGCCGATGACGGCGGTGGGGGTGCCACAGGTGTGTCCTCAAGTGCGTGCGGTCCGGGATGCCCTTAACGCTAGGCTGGGACCTGGGATTATGGAGACGTATCGTCCCTATAACTCGTATTGCAAACCGCAATGTCCGCGTTGTCCGCACCGATGCCCCACGGAGTCCATTGTGTTTGAACCGGCCCAGCTGCGCTCCTTCCTTGCCGTCGCCGAGACGCTGAGCTTCACCAAGGCGGCGGAGCGGCTGGGCCTGGCCCAACCCACCGTCAGCCAGCATGTCCGCAAGCTGGAGGCGGCTGCCAAGAGGGTCCTGGTCAGCCGGGATACCCGCGATGTGCGGCTGACGGACAACGGGGACGCCATGGCGGGCTTCGCCCGGAACATCCTGGCTGCCCACGATTCCGCCTCCCGCTACTTTTCCGGCTCTGCCATGCGCGGAAGGCTGCGGTTCGGCACGGCCGATGACCTGGCCATCACGGGCCTGCCGCGGATCCTGCGTGAATTCCGGCAAATCTATCCGCAGATCAACCTGGAGCTGACGGTGGGCCAAAGCGACCAGCTGTACCGGAAACTCAACGCGGGGCAGCTGGACCTGGTCTTCGTAAAGTGGGTGGCGGGAGCCAAGGACGGAACAGTGGTCCAGCATGATTCCTTTTCCTGGGTTGGGCTCGAGCAGACCACGCTGGACCCGGCGTCTCCCGTGCCGCTCATCGCCTACCCGTCACCCAGCCTGAGCCGGAAACTCGCCATCGACGCCCTCGAGTCCCATGGCAGGACCTGGCGGATCACCTGCACCACGCGCCAAATCAGCGGAGTGCTGGCGGCCGTCAGGGCAGGAATCGGCGTGGCCGTGATGCCGTCGTCGCTCGTCCCGGAAGACCTCAAAATCATCACCCGGCGGTTCGACCTGCCGGCAGTGGGCGACGTGGACTTCACCCTGATCCGCAACCCGCTGGCCAACGCGGAGGTCATTGACGCGCTGACGCAGTCCATTGTGGGCAGGACAATTAACCGGCAAGCATAACGCCGGCGGTGCCCCGATGGGCGCAGCCATTCCGCAGTTTCCATTGATTGCTGAAGGCAGCATCCCCTATGCTGACTTTCTAGGGTCAAGCAGCTGGCCGGTTCTCAAGCACGGGGGGCTCCTGCATGCCAGGATTTCCACCCGGGACAGGCAGCCAATGACGACAGCCAGGAACACCCATGCCAGCTCGGCCCATGCGCGCCCGCTCAACACTGCGCGGCCACCGGCCACCCGCCGCTCCACCCTCGGCGCCGGGATAGCAACAACCGATACCGGCTACGTAGGCAAACCCACCTGCGACACCTGCCGGACCGATGAATTCGTCTATCTGGAGTCCTACATCCCGCCTACGTACCGGCGTGACGGCACGGTCGCCGCCCTGGGCGAGGTGGCATACACATGCACCCGGTGCGAGGATTTCTCCGCCCACAGCGTGCCGGTGACCTGGACGCCGCCCGGGTGGTACCTGGGCTGACTAACGCGAGGTCTCCAGCCGCGCAACAGGCGCGGACACCAGGCATCAAAAAGGCTGGCCGGCCACCTATTGGTGGTCGGCCAGCCTTTTTCTTGCCTCAGGGCCCCCGCTGCTAGATCAGGGCATCCGAGAGGTGGTTGGGGGTGCCGAAGCGGTGGGCGGTGATGCTGACGGCCTGTTCGTGCAGGAAGGGCAGCAGCTCAACGCGGCCCGCTTCGGTCACCGGGTGCGCGTAGATTGCCAGGTCGGGGCGTCCCCCGGCGGCCTTTGCCAGGGCCGCGGCGGTGCCGCCAATCAGGCGCACGCGGCCATTGGACAGCTTGCCCGCCGCCGCGAGCCTGCCTGCCGAAGCCAGCCAGTCGGTGTCGGACTCCACCGTCACCTCGATGTCCAGGGCAATCAGCACCGGGCGCAGCTGGGCGGGAAGCTCGACGGCGGTGGAGACAGTCAGCTCCGAACCCGCAAGCACGCCGGCCGCCACGGTCCGGACCAGGTGCGCCAGCGGCGCACCCTCGGACAGGCGCACCGTCACGGGAAGGCTGCGGTAGCGGAAGATGTTGCGTTCCGCGCTGAGTCCCGAGACGTCCTTGGCGGTACCGAACTCGTCTGCCCAGGCCTGCGCGTCGGAGGCGAGCGCACGCTGGACGGACTCGAGCTCAGCGGGTTCCAGGGCGGAGCCGGCCGCGTTGAGGATGCGGCGCACGCCCGCGTGGGTGATGCCGGCCTCCGCGGTGCTTGTGGCAGGGGCCCAGTCGCCCAGGCCTGCCAGGTAGTTGGGTCCGCCGGCCTTGGTTCCTGCACCTACGGCTGACTTCTTCCAGCCGCCGAACGGCTGCCGCTGCACGATGGCGCCCGTGATGCCGCGGTTCACGTAGAGGTTTCCGGCCTGGATGCTGTCCAGCCAGACGCCCAGTTCCTCGGAGTTCAGGGAGTGCAGCCCGGCGGTGAGGCCGTACTCGATCTGGTTTTGGAGGGCGATGGCCTCTTCCAGGGTGTCGGCGGTCATCACGCCCAGGACGGGGCCGAAGAATTCGGTGAGGTGGAAGTAGGAGCCGCGCTTGACGCCGTAGCGCACGCCCGGGCTCCAGAGCCGGCCGGTGCCGTCCAGCTTCTTCGGCTCAACGGCCCAGTTTTCCCCGTTGCCCAGGGTGGTGAGGGCGTTGAGGAGCTTGCCGCTGGCGGGCTCGATGATCGGCCCCATCTGGCTGGTGGGGTCCTCCGGGTAGCCCACCTTGAGGGAGGTGACGGCGTCGATCAGCTGGTTGTGGAAGCGCCTGGACTTGGCCACGGAGCCCACCAGGATCACCAGTGAGGCGGCCGAGCACTTCTGGCCGGCGTGGCCGAACGCGGAGTACGCCACGTCCTTGGCTGCCAGGTCCAGGTCCGCGCTGGGGGTGACGATGATGGCGTTCTTGCCGCTGGTCTCGGCCAGCAGCGGCAGGTCCTGCCGGAAGGACCGGAACAGTTCGGCGGTCTCGTAGCCGCCGGTGAGGATCACCCGGTCGACGGCCGGGTGGCTGATGAGCTGCTTGCCCAGCTCCCTTTCGCCGAGCTGCACCATGGTGAGCACATCCCTGGGAACGCCGGCTTCCCACAGTGCTTCGACCATTACGGCGCCGCTGCGGGCGGCCTGCCTGGCAGGCTTGATGACGACGGCGGAGCCGGCGGCGAGCGCGGCGAGGGTGGACCCGGCCGGAATGGCGACCGGGAAGTTCCACGGCGGCGTGACTACGGTGAGCTTCGCTGGGACGAACGTGGCGCCGTCGACCTTGTCCAGCTTCCGTGCGGACTCGGCGTAGTAGTGGGCGAAGTCCACAGCTTCGCTGACCTCCGGGTCGCCCTGATCGATGGTCTTGCCGGTCTCGCTGGCCATGACCTCGAGCAGGTCGGCGCGGCGGGCTTCGAGGACGTCGCCGGCGCGGTGCAGGATCTCGGCACGTTCGGCGCCTGAGAGCGCGCCCCAGACCTTGCCCTTTTCGACGGCGGTAGTGATGGCGTCGTTCAGCTTTGCTTCGTCGTTGATGAACGCGGCTTCCACGGCAGCGCTGCCGAGCGTGGAGGACGGGACGCGCTCCAGGATGGCGCGGCCCCAGTCGCGGTTGGCCGGCAACGACGGGTCGGTGTCCGGGGTGTCCTTGAACGAGTCATGCGGCAGGGGCTGCGGCGGGAGGTTGCGGTCCTGCTGGCGGTTGGCCGGCGGGACACTGTTGTCCAGCGCGTCGAGGGAAGACAGGAAACGCTGCTTTTCGCGCTCGAACAGCGATTCGTTCTCGCTGAGTTCAAACACGGCGGACATGAAGTTGTCCTGGCTGGCGCCCTCTTCGAGGCGTCGGATCAGGTAGGCGATGGCGACGTCGAACTCGGCCGGGTGCACCACCGGCGTGTAGAGCAGGAGCGAGCCGACGTCCTTCTTGACGGCCTCGGCCTGGCCCTGCGCCATGCCGAGCAGCATCTCAAACTCGATGCCTGACTCAACGCCGCGCTGCTTGGCAAGGAGCCAGGCGAAGGCGATGTCGAACAGGTTGTGGCCGGCCACGCCAATCCGGATGTTCTTGATCCGCTCCGGGTGCAGGGAGTAGTTGATGACGCTCTTGTAGCTGGTGTCCGAGTCCTGCTTGGTTCCCCACGTTGCCAGCGGCCAGTCGTGGAGGGAGGCTTCCACCTGCTCCATGGGCAGGTTGGCGCCCTTCACCACGCGGACCTTGATGGCGGCGCCGCCGTTGGCGCGGCGCTCAGCGGCCCAGTCCTGCAGGCGGATCATGGCGGAGAGTGCGTCCGGAAGGTAGGCCTGAAGCACGATGCCGGCTTCAAGGTTCTTGAACTGGGGCTTGTCCAGGATCCTGGTGAAGACCGCGATGGTCATGTCCAGGTCCTTGTACTCCTCCATGTCCAGGTTGATGAACTTGGCCTTGGGAAATGACGCTGCCCGCTCGAACAACGGGGTGAGCTTCTCGACGACGTGCTCAACGGCTTCGTCGAAGGCCCACGGCGAGTGCGGGGCCACCGTGGAGGAGACCTTGATGGAGACGTAGTCGACGTCGGGACGCGCCAGCAGCGTGTGCGTGCCCTCGAGCCGGCGGGAGGCCTCGTGCTCGCCCAGGACGGCTTCACCCAGGAGGTTAACGTTCAGCTTGATGCCGTCCTTGCGGATCTTGGCAATGGCAGGTCCCAGCTTGGCGTCGGTGGCGTCAACGATCAGGTGGCCCACCATCTCGCGCAGGACCTTTCGCGCGACCGGGATGACAACCTGCGGCAGGACCGGGGCCATGGTTCCGCCAAGTGCCACGGCGCTCCGCATGTACCAGGGCAGGAAGGCGGGGACTTTGGGGGCCAGTGCGGCGAGGTTTCGTGCGGCGACGTTCAGGTCCTCGGGGCGGACCACGCCGTCCACGAAGCCAACGGTGAACTCCAGGCCGTTGGGGTCCTTCAGGACGCCGGCGAGCTGCTGGGCGGAAGCGTCCACGGGAACCTTGGATGCCTCGGTCAGCCAGTGGCGGACCAGTGCCACCGCTTCGTTGGCCAATGCCTTGGCCTGGGGCACGTCGACATCGACAGTCCGGGGCGCAGTTCCGGTGGCGACTGCCGGTTCCATTGCAATGTGGGTCATGGCTTTTCTCGTTCTTTCCTGGGGTTTCAAGGAGGTCTTATCCACCAGTATGAGCTTCCAGTCACATAAGATAAAGCGATCTTTTCTAAGCAATACAGGTTAGAAAAGATGAACTATTGCACATCGCCGGATTGCCCCTTCCCCCACCCGACGCTCTCTCACCTAACGCCGCAAATTCCCGGACGCTCTCCCACTTGATGCGGGAAAAGCGGAAACGCTCTATCACCCTCCACAGGAAGGTGATAGAGCGTCCGGGGTAAAGCGACGTTAGGTGATAGAGCGTCCGGGGTGGAGCGACGTTAGGTGATAGAGCGTCCGGGGTGGAGCGACGTTAGGTGATAGAGCGTCCGGGAGTCAGACGAGGGGGCGGTGCATCTCCACGATCTCCTCATGCCGGGGGCTGTTGGGGTTCATCAGCGAGTGCTTCTTTCCGTAGAAGAAGTAGATGGCCAGGCCAACAAGCAGCCAGACGCCGAACCGCGCCCAGGTTTCCCAGTGCAGCTGGAACATCAGGAATGCCGACGCCAGGACACCGAAGGCCGGGATGAACGGCATGAACGGCAGGCGGAAGGTCCGGGGTGCATCCGGCTTCTTGTAGCGGAACACGATCACCGAGAAGCAGACGACGACGAACGCGGCCAGGATGCCGATGTTTGTCAGGTCGGCAACGGCTTTGATGGGGAACACGCCTGCAAGCAGGGCGGAGGCGACGCCGGCAATCCACGTGACGCGCTGCGGGGTGCCGTGGCGGTCCGTCTTGGAGAACCAGCCGGGCAGCAGGCCGTCGCGGCTCATGGAGAACCAGACGCGGGTAACGCCCAGGAGGAAGGTCAGCATCACCGTCAGGATGGACAGGACGGCGAACACCGAGATGATGGTGGCGATCACCGGCAGGCCCACACCCGTGAAGGCGGAGGCAAAGCCTGCCGTGGGGTCAATGTCCTTGTAGTTCTGCATGCCGGTCAGCACCAGGGTGGCTGCCACGTAGAGCAGCATCGCAATAATCAGGGAAAGAATGATGGCCTTGGGCATGTGCTTCTTGCCGTCCTTGGCCTCCTCCGCCGCGGTGCTCATGGCGTCGTAGCCGAAGACGGCGAAGAAGACCGTGGCCGCGCCGGCTAGGACCGGGCCGAAACCGCTGGGCATGAACGGGTTGTAGTTGTTGGTGTCGATGTAGAAGACACCCAGTCCGATGATAAAGAGGATGAGGATGACCTTGATGGCAACGGCCACGAGTTCGAACCGGCCGAAGGCCTTGGTGCCGCGGGACAGGATCCAGGTCACGATCAGGCAGACCACGATGGCCGGAATGTTGACGATGCCGCCCCGGCCTTCGTCAGCGGTGGACGTCATCCAGATGGGCATGTTGATGCCGATTCCCGAGAGGAAGGCGTCGAAGTAGCCGGAAATGCCGATGGCAACCACCGCCACGATGGCGATGTACTCCAGCAGGAGGTCCCAGCCGATGAACCAGCCGATGATCTCGCCAAGCGCCACGTATCCGTAGGTATAGGCGGACCCTGCGCGGGGAATCATGCCCGCGAATTCCGCGTAGGACAAAGCAGCGGCGGCCGACGCAAGGCCTGCCACCAGGAAGGAGATCAGCACCGCGGGCCCCACGCCGGGTGTGCTCTCGCTGCCGGCGGCCACCAGTCCCGCGAGGGAGAAGATGCCGACGCCGATAATGCCGCCTACGCCGATCGCTGTAAGCTGCCAAAGCCCGAGTGACTTAAAGAGGCCACTGTGTTTGTTCTCTTCTTCAATGTCGTCAATGGGCTTGCGCCGCATTATCGACTGGGTCATATCTCTAGTGCTCATCAGGAACTCCTGCTTGGGGTGCGACCCCGTCACGGCGCGCGCGAAGAATCGCTTGTGACGGGGGTAACTCGGTCCCAACAGTATGCAAGCGGGATTGCGTTAGATAAAGTGACTACTTCTAACCTATATTCGTTAGTTTCGGTAAGGATTTCCCTATGCTTGACGTCCGCCGGCTCCGTCTGCTCCGTGAACTCAGCATCAGGGGGACCCTCGCGGAGGTGGCGGAGGCACTGCAGTACAGCCCGTCGTCGGTCTCCCAGCAGCTTGCCCTGCTGGAAAAGGAAGTGGGCGTCGAGCTGCTCCGCAAGACGGGGCGCCGGGTACAGCTCACGCCACAGGCCGAAGTCCTCGTGGCGCATACCGCAAGCCTGCTGGAAACCATGGAGCAGGCCGAGGCGGACCTGGCGGCATCGTTGACAACGGTCACCGGCACCGTCCGGATTGCCGTTTTCCAGTCGGCAGCCCTCGCCCTCATGCCGGAAACACTCACGCGCATGTCCCGCACCTACCCCGAGGTCCGGATCGAGATGATCCAGCGAGAGCCCGAGACCGCCCTCCACGAAACCTGGGCCCGCGATTTCGACCTCGTCATTGCCGAGCAGTATCCGGGCCATGCCGCCCCCCGTTATCCCGAGCTGGACAGGGTCAAGCTGACCACCGATGCCATCCGGCTCGCCGTTCCGCCGGCGTCCGACGGCGGCCCTTCCATCTCCTCGATCGAGGACACCGCGGAACTCGCCTGGGTGATGGAGCCGCGGGGTGCCGCGTCGCGGCACTGGGCTGAGCAGGCCTGCCGGAGTGCGGGCTTCGAACCCGACGTGCGCTATGAGACCGCTGATCTCCAGGCCCAGATCCGGCTCATCGAGTCAGGCAACGCCGTGGCGCTGATGCCGGACCTGGTGTGGACCGGCCGGGACACCACGGCCCGGCTCCTGGATCTGCCGGGGAAGCCGCGGCGCACCGTCTTCACCTCGGTCCGCCGCTCCAGCGCAAAGCGCCCGGCCATCCTGGCTGCCAGGGAAACCCTTGCGGCAACGGCAGGAGCAGTGGCGGGGGACGTCGTCGGGTGACCAGCCGCCGTCGAACGTGTCCTTGCACCTGGGGGAACTGCACCCCCTGCGCCATGACGCGGGACGTCACTGCGCCGGGACCGTCCCTGCGCAAGTGTTTCCTGCGTCACTGCGCGGCAGGGCCCCCGCCGCTAGACTGAAGCCGTTATGAATCGAACAATGTTCAAGTCCAAAATCCACCGGGCCACCGTCACGCACGCTGACCTGCACTACGTAGGTTCGGTCACCGTCGACCTGGACCTGCTCGAGGCCGCCGACATCCTGCCGGGTGAGCTGGTGTCCATCGTGGACGTGACCAACGGCTCCCGCCTTGAGACCTACACCATTGCCGGCGAGCGCGGCTCCGGCGTCATTGGCATCAACGGGGCTGCGGCCCACCTGATGCAGGAAAACGACATTGTCATCCTGATTACCTACGCGCAGATGACCACCGAGGAAGCCAAGAGCTACGAGCCCAGGGTGGTCCACGTGGACGAAAACAACCGCGTGATCCAACTGGGGAACGACCCCGCCGAGGGCCTTACCCCGGGCTTGCTGCGCCCCCCTTTCGCACTTAACAACGCCGCACTGTAACCGGAGCGTGAGCCCCGGTCCCCTGCTCCGCCGCGCCCTGCGGGCTGTCCCATGCTAGGCGTGCTGGCCGGCTTCTTTGTGGTGTGGTGCATCATCCTGGTGGGCTGGTTCGTGGGCCGGCAGAAGATCCTGGGTGACAACGCCCGGCAGGTGCTGAGCTCCCTCACGTTTTTCGTGGCCAGCCCGGCACTGCTCTTTGAAACCCTCAGCAAGGCGCGCCTCGCCGAAGTCTTCGCGGCTCCGCTGCTGGTAGCGGCGGTGTCCGCCATCGCCACGGCCACGATCTTCTTTGCCATTGCCAAGTTCTGGCTCAAACGTTCGCTTCCCGAGTCGCTGATGTCCTCCATGGCGGCGTCGCTGGTCAACTCGGCCAACCTGGGCATTCCCATCGCGGTCTACGTGCTGGGCGACGCCAGCTACGTGGCGCCGCTCCTGATCTTCCAGCTCGCCTTCTTCACGCCGCTGTTCCTGATGCTCCTGGACTCAAGCACCAGCAGCCACCGCACCACGCCGCTGACCTTCCTCGTAATGATCGTGCGGAACCCCATGATCGTCGGCTCGGCGCTGGGCCTGCTGGTGGCAGGCACCGGCTGGCAGATCCCGGAACTGGTCATGGAGCCGATCCACCTGATCGGCGGCGCGGCGATTCCCGCCATGCTGATCGCGTTCGGCATGAGCCTGAACGGCACCCGCCCGCTGCAGGCGTCCGCGGCCCGCCGTGTGGACACGCTCCTTGCCAGCGCCTTCAAGCTCGGCGTCCAGCCGGTGCTTGCCTATCTCTTTGCCCGCTTCCTGCTGGGGCTGGAGGGCCACATCCTGTTCGCCGTCGTCGTGACCGCCGCGCTGCCAACCGCGCAGAATGTCTTTGTGGCCGCCAGCCGCTACAAGACCGGCCTCACCGTGGCCAAGGACACCGTTTTGATAACCACCGTGGTGGCAGTGCCGGCCATGATCGGCGTGGCGCTGCTGCTGACCTGACCCTGGAGGGCTGATGGAAACAGTTGTGGACACCGTGGTGATCGGCGGCGGGGCGATGGGCTCGGCGGCCGCATGGGCGCTGTCGCGCCGCGGCCGGCAGGTGACGCTGGTGGAACAGTTCGGGCCCGGGCACCGGATCGGGGCCTCCCACGGCACCACCCGCAACCTGAACCCGGGCTACCACCGGCCCGAGTACGTGGCCATGCTGGCCGAGGGGCTTGCCCTCTGGGACGAGCTCGAGGAGGAAAGCGGGGAACAGCTGCTGGCGCGCACGGGGGTGGTCAACCACGGGCCGGAGCCGCTGTTCGCCGACGTTGCCGCCGCCCTGGAACAGGCCGGGATCCGCGCGGAATTCCTCCACCCCGAAGAGGCCGCCGAGCGCTGGCGCGGCATCCGCTTCGACCAGCAGGTGCTCCACCTGCCCGACGGCGGCCAGCTCAACCCTGACGCGGCCCTCCCCGCCATGCAGCGGCTCGCCGTGGCCCGCAGCGCCGAGATGCGGCACCACACCAAGGTGGTGGACTTCCAGGTCATGGACGACGGCGTCCGGCTGGTTGTGGAGTCCGCAGCCGGAACGGAGGTGCTCGCCGCGGCGCAGGTGGTGGTGACGGCCGGCGGCTGGACGGAAAAACTCCTGGGCGGGGCGGTCACCAAAGGCTCCGGGCTGAGGATTCCGCAGCTGCGCGTCACCCAGGAGCAGCCGGCGCACTTCCGGGTCACGGACCCGGGAGCAGCATGGCCTGGTTTCAACCACTATCCGGGGGCGGGCGCGGACTACAAGGGCTGGTACTCCCCTGTGTACGGGATGCAGACTCCGGGTGAGGGAATTAAGGCCGGTTGGCACGGAGTGGGCCCCGTGGTGGATCCGGACCGGCGGTCCTTCCTTCCGGAGCCTGTGCAGCTTGCCGCCCTCCAGGAGTACGCCCGGACATGGCTGCCCGGGGTGGACGCGGACTCCTTCGAGGCGGTCAGCTGCACCTACACCACCACCCCGGACGAGGACTTCGTCCTGGACCGGATCGGCCCCGTGGTGATCGGCGCCGGATTCTCGGGCCACGGGTTTAAGTTCACCCCCGTCATCGGCCGGATCCTTGCGGACCTGGCCACCGGCACCCGGCCCGCTCCGGAGATCTTCCGCGCCGGTCGCTGATCGCCGGCTACGAGTTGCCGGCCACGGTTGCCGGCTGCTGGTTCCGGCCGCCGGTGCCAAAAGTCAGCGTGGGGCAGGCTATCGGGAGCTGTCCTCCGCGTCGGTGAGGACCGGCTCCCCGCTGCCCCCGCCGTCTTCGCCGCCGGCGTCTTTTGTGCCCGCCCGCACGGCAGGCATGGCCAGGACTGCTGCCACCGTCAGGACCCCGGCTGCAAGGGCAGCCACGAACACCGCACCGGAAGCGGCCACCACCGCCGGGCCGTTGCTGCCGCCTCCGGCCGTTTGCCCGTAGATGGCGTTGGCCACGGCGCCGAAAACGGCCACGCCCAGTGCGCTCCCGATGGACCGGGCGAACATGTTGGTGCTGGTGACCACACCCCGCTCATTCCAGGAAACGCTGGACTGGGCAGCGATCAGGGTGGGGGTGGCCACCAGCCCCAGGCCGAGTCCGACGACGAAGCAGCTGGCGGCGACCAGCGCCACGCTGGGAGCAGCCGCGGTGAGTGCAAGGACCGCGAGGCCGGCCACGGTGATGGAGATGCCGATGAGCGCTGTGGCCTTAAACCCGATCCGCAGGTAGAAGCGTCCGGCCTGCGAGGCACTGATCGGCCAGCCCAAGGTGAGTGCCGCCAAGGCCAGCCCGGCGACCAGTGGCGAGCTGGCCAACGCACCTTCCAGGAACGTGGGCACGTAGGACGTCAGTCCGATCATGACGGCGCCGACGCCGAAGGACACGAGGGCTGTGGTGCCAAGAAGCCGGCGGGATACCACCCAGGACGGCAGCACCGGTTCCGCCGCGCGTCGTTCCACCACGAGGAACAGGGCCAGCAAGACCCCTCCCACGGCAAAGATGCCAAGACTCACCGGTGAAGTCCAGGCCCAGCCCTGGCCGCCCTCGAGGGCACCAAGGATCAGCAGGCCAAGCGAAGCCGCCAACAGGCCCGCGCCGGCGTAGTCCACGCGGTGTTTGGCCCTTTCCACGTTCTCGTGCAGGGTCCGGACGAGCATCCATCCCGCCAGCAGGCACAGCGGGATGTTGACCAGGAAGATTCCGCGCCAGAAGCCCACGGCGGCAAAAATGCCGCCCAGGCTTGGTCCCACCACGGAGGAAACCGCCCACACACTCGCGAGGTAGCCCTGGACCTTGGCCCGCTCCTCCAGTGAGTAGATGTCGCCTGCGATCGTGATCGAGACGGGCAGCACTGCGCCGGCACCGAGCCCCTGCAGGGCACGGAAGGCGATCAGCGCGGGCATGCTCCAGGCGATGCCGCACAGCACAGACCCCAGGAGGAACAGCCCGATGCCCGCAAGGATGATCGGTTTGCGCCCCACCATGTCCGAGAGTTTTCCGTAGATTGGCACGGAGACAGCCTGAGCCAGCAGGTACGCCGAAAAGAGCCAGGGGAACGACTCGAACCCGCCGATGTCCCGGACAATCGACGGAACGGCCGTGGCCACGATGGTGGAATCGATGGCCACCAACCCGGTGGCGAGCATCAGGGCAATGAGGATGGGGCCCCGTTCAGAACGGAAGCCCACTCCCTGGGCGCGGGTGGCGGACATAAGTCTCGTTTCGGTTTCCGGGTGGTGTCACCTCCACTCTAGGTACCCAGGAAGAAGGCCGACTACCGTTTGTCCTGGTGTTCGTCCAGGATCCGGGCGCAGCGGATGAAGCCGAGGTGGGAGTAGGCCTGGGGGTGGTTTCCCAGATGGGTTTCGGTGCCGGGATCGTACTCCTCCGGCAGCAGCCCGGTGGGCCCGAAGAGGTTCACCAGCTGGTCGAAGAGGTCCCAGGCTTCCTCGATCCGGCCCGTGGCAACGTACGCCTCGATCAGCCAGGTGGTGCAGATGTGGAAGCCGCCCTCCAGCCCCGGCAGGCCGTCGTCGTACCTGTACCTGAACACGGTGGGCCCCACCCGGAGTTCCCGCTCCACGGCGGTGACGGTATCCAGGAACCGCTGGTCCGTGACGTCCAGGAGCCCGGAGAGCCCGATGTGCAGGACGGCGGCATCCAGGTCCGGGCTGTCATAGGCCACCGTGTAGGACTTCGCGGACTCGTCCCAGCCCTCCCGCAGGACTTCGTCCCTGATGGTGGCGGCCACCGGCGCCCAGGCTGCCTCGGGAACCCGGCCGTGGCGGGACGCCGTGCGGAGTGCGCGATCAAGGGTCACCCAGCACATCACTTTGGTGTAGATGTGGTGCCGCGGTGCCCGGCGGGCCTCCCAGATGCCATGGTCGGGTTCGTGCCAGCGGGCCAGGACGGCTGACGCCATCTGGACCATCAGCTCCCAGTGTTCGTCGGCGAGTGCCCCCTCCCGTTCACTCAGGGCAAGGATCAGCTCGGCGATGGGGCCAAAGACATCCAGCTGGACCTGGTGGTCAGCTGCGTTGCCGATCCTCACGGGACGGGACCCGGCGTACCCGGGCAGGCTGTCGATGACGGCTTCCGTGGAAAGGGGTGCGCCCGTCACGGAATAGAGGGGGTGCAGCCATTCGGGGCCGGGGGCGTGCTCAAGGATCCGGCCCAGCCAGGACAGGAAGCCCGCGGCCTCCCGGGTGGAGCCCAGGTCCACCAGCGCGTTGACGGTCATGGAACCGTCCCGCAGCCAGCAGTACCGGTAATCCCAGTTCCTCGTCCCGCCGATCCCTTCGGGCAAGGAGGTGGTGGGTGCCGCCAGGACCGCGCCCGTGGGTTCATGCACCAGGGCACGCAGGACCAGGGCCGACCGCCGGACCAGGGATGGTTTGACGCCCGGCAGGACGAGCCCCTGCACCCACTGCCGGGCATGCAGCGCCACCGCGGAGCGCCTGTCCGCCTCACTCTCGGGTACCGCGGGCTGGTGCTCCGTGTCTCCACAGCGCAGGTTCAGCACCACCGGACCGTCCTGCAGGTTGACGGCGGCGGTGGCCGTAGCATGGCGCCCGTCCGAGGTGATGCTGAAGGTCACGCCCGGCGCCAGCAGGATGAACGGCTCCGAGGTTCCCACCACGTGCAGTTCCTCGCCGCGGGCCTCCATGCTGAACGGGGCGTTGGCGTAGTCCGGCCGGGGGGCAAAGGTGATCCTGGCGGCGCCATTGCCGGAGAGCACCCGGACCAGGCTGGTGATGCCGTCCGGGGCCGGCTCCAGGTAGTCCGTCACCGTGACGTCCGCCCACCGGGTTTCAACAATCATGGTGCTGTCCACGTAGCGCTGCCCCAATACCTGGGAGGCCTTGACCGGCTCCACCGAAAAATGACCTGCGGCGTCGCCGCCCAGGATGTGCGCGAACAACGATCCGGAGTCAGGCAGGGGGTGGCTCATCCAGCAGATTTTCGCGTCCGGTGTCACCAGGGCTGTCGAGGATCCGTTGCCGATCAGGCTGTGCCGTTCCAGGCCCACGGCGTCCTCGCCGAACAGCCAGGCACGCCGCAGCTCGAACAGGATCGCCAGCACCCGGGCGAAGGATTCCGGGTCGCGGAGCCGGTAGGAGGCAGAGGTCTCCCCCAGGCCCACCCGCAATCCCATGTCCGGCCCGCGCAGGGTGGCCATGGCCAGTTCATCGCTGTCCGCGTCACCCGCATACATGGCCGCGCTGGCTCCCAGCCGGGACCGCAGGCTTTCCAGGGCCTCCGCCTTGGAGGGCTCCACCACGGACAGGTCCAGCACGGAGCCGTCCACAATGAAGTGCAGTCCGTGGGCGCGGGCCACCTCCCGCGCGGTGTCAGTTACCGCCGCCACGACGTCCGGAGCTGCCGGCCGGGTGTGCACCGAAACGGCCACGGGTTTGCGCTCTAGCCAGATGCCCTTCTGGAACCCCACGGCCTCGTTGAGGGCGGCGTGGACTTTCTGCAGGACAGACTCGGTGGCGAGGGTCTGCTGGTGCGCGAACCCCATATCGAATTCGGCGCCGTGCGAGCCCACCAGGTGCACCTCCGCCGGCAGGCGCGATACTGCGGCGAGGTCACGCAGCGACCGCCCGGAGATGACGGCGGCGTGGGTGTTGGGTAGCGCTGCCAGGGCGCGCAGCGCGATGGCGGCACTTCCCAGCGGGAGCGTCTCGGTGGAGATGCCTTCGGCGCCGCACAGGGTTCCACCGTAATTGCAGGCCACAATCAGCCCCGGTACCCGGGCCAGCACCTTCAGTTCCGCCAGCAGCGCAGGCGTGAGCCCTTCGTCGGCGGCGTCGGACTGGACGAATGTCCGGAGCATGCCCAGCGGCAGGGACCTGGTGAGCAGTGCGGAATCCGCGACGCTTTGGTTCAACGGCGTTGGCATCCATGTACCCCTTTGAGGCAGGACCGGGCCGGGACTACAGCCGCTGGATCTCCTGCGGGCTACCGGTTGGTGCCCCTCTCCGGGGTTCCCGGAACTCCGGAGGGGGCACTCCCATCGTCAGCCTCAGCGGTTACCCCCGAAAGTCCCCTGTATTGCGTATGTGTAAAAGTCTGCGGTCCCTGCGGCTGCACGCACGGCGGGCGATAACTGCCCGCTCAAACCCGTGCCAGCCCCGCGGCTTCGGCCAGGAGCTCCACGGACCGCAGCCGGGCGTCCGTGCCGGTGCTCTGGTGCGCCACGATGAGCTCGTCGGCGTCGGCGTGCCTGCCGAAGCTGTCCAGATAGTCCATGACGACGTCGGGCGTTCCCACCGCGGAATACGTCATCATCTGGGAGACGTGCTGCCCCTGCGGCGAATCGAGGATCATGTCCGCCTCGTCGTCCGTGAACTCGCGGCCGCCGCCGAAGAACAGCGACACCCGGGCACGCTTGGTGGCCTGCATCATGGCCTGCGCTTCGGAGGCCGAATCGGCGGCAATGACGTTCACACCGGCGATGACATGCGGGGCATCCAACTGCGCCGAGGGCTTGAACTCCCGGCGGTAGAGGGCCACCGCGTCCTGCAGGGCGTTCGGGGCAAAGTGGGAGGCGAACGCGTACGGCAGCCCCAGCTGGGCGGCGAGGCGCGCGCCGAACAGGGACGAGCCCAGGATGTACAGCGGCACGTTCGTGCCCTTGCCGGGGGTGGCTTCCACGCCCTGGATCCGGGTGGGCCCGGTGAGATAGCCCTGGAGCTCCAGGACGTCCTGCGGAAAGCTGTCGGCGGACATCGGGTCCCGCCGCAGCGCGCGCATGGTGTTCTGGTCACTTCCCGGCGCACGTCCCAGGCCAAGGTCGATGCGGCCCGGATGCAGGGTTTCCAGCGTGCCGAACTGCTCGGCGATGGTCAGCGGTGAGTGGTTGGGCAGCATGACGCCGCCGGCGCCGAGGCGGATGCTTTCGGTGTGTGCGGCGACGTGGGCTATGAGCACGCTGGTGGCGGAGGAGGCGATCGAGGACATGTTGTGGTGCTCGGCGTACCAGACGCGGCGGTACCCCAGCTTTTCCGCGCTTTGTGCCATGGCCACGCTGCCCGCGAAGCTCTCCGCCGCCGTCTGGCCCTTCCCGATGGTTGCCAGGTCAAGGATGGAGAGGGGGAGAGTCACGTCGGGTGCCGGCCTTTCAAAGCTGTTCATTGGGTTCGCGCCCGCCGGATCGCGGCAGGCACTTGATGCATAACGACGGCGGGGGCCGGCTTATTTCAGCCCGTCCAGGAATACTCAGCAAACTTATGATGTTGCCGCCCCTATGAGCCTGAATACGTCGAACCAGCTGGAACTGTCCGCAACGATTGACCTGAAGGACCTGGGAACCGTTCACCGGCTTGGCTTTGGTGCTATGCGCATTGTCGGTGACGGTGTGTGGGGTGAGCCCGCTGACCGCAGCACCGCGGTCCGGGTGGTGCGCCGCGCCGTCGAACTCGGGGTGGACTTCATCGACACCGCCGACTCCTACGGCCCCAACATCAGTGAAGAGATCCTGGCTGAGGCGCTGCACCCCTACAAGGACGGACTGAAGATCGCCACGAAGGTGGGCTTCACCCGCACCGGCCCCAACCAGTGGATTCCCGTGGGCCGGCCGGAGTACCTGCGCCAGCAGACTGAACTCAGCCTGCGGAAGCTCAAGGTGGACACTTTGGACCTGCTGCAGCTCCACCGGATTGACCCCAAGGTGGACGCTGAGGAGCAGTTTGGTGTGCTCCGCGAGCTCCAGGACGAGGGCAAGGTCCGGGCGCTGGGCCTCTCGCAGGTCAGCGTTGAGGAACTCGAAGCCGCCGGAAGGCACTTCACCGTGTCCACCGTCCAGAACCGGTACAACCTCACGGACCGCAGCTCCGAGGATGTCCTGCGTTACTCGGAGGAAAACGGCATCGGCTTCATCCCGTGGGCCCCGATCTCAGCGGGCGAGCTTGCCCAGCCGGGCGGGCCGCTGGATGAGGCTGCGAAGCGCCTTGGTGCCACCACCTCGCAGGTGGCGCTGGCGTGGCTGCTGCGCCGCTCCCCCGTGATGATGCCGATCCCCGGCACCGGGTCCGTGAAGCACCTGGAAGAAAACCTGGCCGCGGCCAATGTCACGTTGGACGAGGACACCTACGCTGAACTTGAAGCCGCAGCCGGATAACCGCGGCGGATGGAGAAGCAGCACGGTAAAACAGTCCCCAACGACAGGAGCAACACCATGGCAAACATTCTGATGGTTGTATCCGCAGCCGATTCCCTCACCATGAAGGACGGCAGCGAACACCCCACCGGTTTCTGGGCCGAGGAGCTGGTGGTGGCACACCAGACGCTGCTCGACGCCGGCCACACGGTCCACCTCGCCACCCCCGGCGGGGCTAAACCCACAGTGGACCAGGTCAGCCTGGCCGCGGAATCCGCGGGCGGCGAGGACCGCGCGAAAGGCTTCCGGGACTACCTGGCGTCTATCGACGGCGAGCTCTCGAACCCGCTGGTGCTTGCCGGCGTCGACCCTTCCGCCTATGACGCCGTGGTGATGCCGGGCGGGCACGGACCCATGGCCGACCTGTACAAGGACGCCGACCTGGGCCTGCTGCTGGTGTCAGCCAACAAGGACGGCAAGGTCATTGCCCCCTTCTGCCACGGTCCCGCCGGGCTGCTCAGCGCAACGGACGACGACGGCACGTTCGTTTTCGCCGGACGCCGCCTCACAGTCTTCACCAACGAGGAAGAGCTGGGCGGCGGCACGGGCGAGAACACGCCGTGGCTGGTGGAGGACGCGCTGAAGGAGAAGGGCGCGATGATCGAGAACGGCGCTGCCTGGACCTCCAACGTGGTCCGCGACGGCAACCTCATCACCGGGCAGAACCCGCAGTCCAGCGAGGACGTGGCCAAGGAAGTCATCAAGGCACTGGGCTGACTCTGGACCCAGGCAGCTGACACACGGAGGGCCAGGTCATGGTGACCTGGCCCTCCGCTGTTCCTTAGGCTCCGAAGCCGGCCGGTTATTTCAGCTTGAAGTTGGCGCTGATGGAGGTGCCGTCCTTTGCGGTCATTGTGAGCTTGTAGCAGCTGCCCGCACCCGCGGGCGTCTTCCAGTTGTAGACGAACTGGCCAGCGACGGCGTCATAACGGAGGGATGTGTTCCCCGTCGTGGTCAGCTCGATGTCATCGATGTACTGCAGCGAGCACTGGATCTGGACCGCTTTGAGGCTGGATACCGCACTGAGGTCTGTGAGCTCCCGGTCACCGGCAAAGATTTCAAACTTCGCCGGAACGGTGCTGCCGCCCTTGACCGTGTTCAGGACATCGTTCATGTCTACCGGTTGGGAGAAGCCCTTGAGCTCCCAGGCCTTCACTGTGTAGCTCTGGGTGACGGTCGTTGTGTTGCCTGCAACGTCGGTGGCCGTGGCCTTCAGCGTATGGGTCCCCACGCCGCTGCCATAGCCCGTGACAGAGCAGCCTCCGCTGACTCCGGAGAGCCCGTCTGAGGCAGTGCACGTGGGAGCTACCGGTGTGGAACCGAAGTAACCGTCCAGGATCACGGAATCGAACGTCACTGATGGAGCCGTCTTATCGATCTTGAACGTGGCGGAATCCGCACCGGCGGGGGTGGCGTTCCCGGCGAGGTCTTCGAAGACAGGGCTCTCAACTACTACTTCGCCCTCACCAATGGATTCGACTTCCCGGGTAGCGACTGCCAGGCCGGAATGCACGTCGGTTCCTTCGAAGGTCGCAATCACGTCAGTGTTGTACCAGCCGTCAGTCCCTGCCGCGGGACTGGCGCCAACGTAGGTGACTTTCGGGGCCGTCTTGTCGATCTTGAACAACTTGGAAGCGGCACCTTCCGTGGCCGCGTTGCCGGCGATGTCGGTAAACTCGGGGCTCAGTACTGCTATGTCAGCGCCCTCGCCGCTGGAGGTGGCCGTTCCGGTGGTCTTCAGCAGGCCGGATGTTGCATCGGTCGCCGTGAAGCGGGCTGTGACATCAGACGTGAACCAGCCGTTTTTCCCAAGCGTGCCCGTCTCCACCTCCGTGTAGCCGACCAGGGGCTCAGTGCCGTCTTTCTTGAGTGTCACCCTGACGGCGTCAGCGGTGCCGCCCCCACTGGTGGCCGCGCAGCTGTACTCTGCAGGTTCCTGGTCGGCGGTAATGCTCTGGGACTCACACCCGGCTGTGGACAGGGTGCTCGTGGAGTCATCCTCTTCGACAATCCAGTCCAGCCTGACCGCGCTCTTGTACCAGCCGCTCAGGCCGTCCGGGTTGTAAGGGGTCAGCGTGTAGGACACCCTCGGCGCTGTCCCGTCCGTGATGGCGTAATTAACTGAGCTCGCTACCGTGAGTCCGCCCTTGTCCGTGTATCCGCAGAAAGCCGTCTGTGTACCAACGCCGCTAGCACCGTCTTGCCCCGAAATCGCACTCAGCAGGGCGTCAAATGTGCTGGGACCATCTTCCACGTCAGTGACCTTGCAGACGGCATCCGGGACGGACCCCTTCTGGTATGAGCCACCGGCGGCGGGGCCGTCCAGAGACATGAGCGGGGCGGTGTTCGCCGGCGCGGGGGCGGCCACGTCGACACGGAAGGTGGCCGGTGCCAGGTTGAACGTGCCAGTCGTGGTGTTACTGATCTCGGTCGCGGTCACTGTGGCCGAGCCTGCGCCCACCGGGCTGATCGTCAGATTCTTGGTCTCACCGCAAGCGCCAAAGGTGACGGTTGAGGGGGAGACCACGGCAACGGCCGGGTTGCTCGATGTGAGCTGCAATGTCAGCGTGCTGGATCCGGTCAGGTTGCACCCGTTCTTTCCGTCGCCGTTTTGCGTCTCCACGGCCAGGGTGGTGCTCCCGCTGGTACCACCAGCGTTGAGGGCCATGACTTCTGCCACGGCATCGATGTCGGTGTCCAGGGTGTTGTGTATGTCATCCGCCCAGGCAATCCCCGAACCTGCCAACACCAGAGTTCCCGCCGCAACGGCCGCAGCTGCCCTGGCGCATGTCCGCCTTAATTTGCTCCTTCCCTCAGAAAAATCGTCCCCGCCTGATGAATTCATCATGTTTTCTCCCTAAGACCCGTGCCCACCGTGAGCGCAACGTACCTTACGGTAGGTGGCACCATGGGAGGAGCACACGCGTAATCCCCCACCCGTCTTTCCGCTTAAGTACTCGTTTTCCCGCGCCGGCGAAAATCGCCACTACTTGGTGTACCTGGCCGGGTGGCCTCGAAGGATCCCCGCCCCGCTCCCGCAGGGCGGGGATTCTCCTGCGTAAAGTGCACTCCTCCGGCTTTGGCAATAGTGTGGCCGGATGGGGACAAATACCGTGAACTCCGGCGAACAGGTTGACAGGCAGTCGCGCATTCTCGAAGCGGCCCTGGACCTGCTCTCGCGCCACGGTATCTCGGGCGTCAGCATGCGGGCCGTGGCCCGTGAAGCCGGCGTCGCGCTGGGCCTCGTCAACTACTACTTCGACGACAAGATGAGCCTGATCCGGGCGGCACTGCACAGCGTGGACGAGCACGACCTGAAGCTGGTGGCACCGGACCCATCGTTGGCCCCGGATGAGCAGCTCCTTAAAGCCCTGCACCGGGTTGCCGGCGCAGAACTGCTGACCACCCGATACCTGTCCCTCCGCCTGCACCTTTGGGCCCTCGCGCAGGCCCACGAGGATTTTGCCCTGATCAATGCCGCAGCCTTCGACCGGTACCTCGACGGGCTTGCGGGGCTGGTCTCCAAAGCCAACCCCGCGCTGCCCCCGGAGGAATGCAGGGATCGCGCGGCGGACATCGTCGTGGTCCAAAACGGCATGTGGCTCACAGCCCTTCTCGGGATCGACAAGGCAGCCATCCAGCGGAGCATCGCCCGCACGGAGCAGATAGCCTTCGCCCCGCCGCGGGACAACTGACCCCCACCCTGGGCTCCCGGGACCGGGCACCACACGCCGGCCCTAACGCGCACCCCAGCGCTTCACATTGAACAGTTGTTCAAGAAATGTATTGAACGCCCGTTCAACCTCGGTTACTCTCCTTCGTATGACATACGCCACAACACGCCACGGCGTCACTCCCGGCCCCTGGGCCCCCGCTCCCCTCACCGGTCCCCGATAAAGCGTCCGGACAGCGCACGGCCCACCGTGCCGCCCGTTCCCGCGCACGCCAAGCCTTGCCCCGGGCTACGGGGCGTCAGCACAAGCTGCAGCACAGCGCCCGCAGCGGCCCCCGGCCCCGCCCCAGGGCCGCCACAGTCCTACACCCCAGGAGACAGCATGACCGAAACAGCCTCCACCCTTTTCATCAACGGCGCATGGGAGCCGGCGGCATCCGGCGCCGTACGCCACATCCGCAACCCGGCCGACGGCGAGCTGGCGGCCACAGTGTCCGAGGCCGGCCGTGAAGATGCCGGGCGGGCCATCGCCGCAGCCCGCGCGGCCTTCGACTCCGGCACCTGGTCCTCGGTCCCGGCCCCCGAGCGCGGAACCTTCCTGCTCAAGGTCGCTGCTGGACTGCGCGAACGCCGCGAAAAGTTTGCCCGCGCCGAGTCGCTGGACACCGGAAAGCGGATGGTGGAAAGCCGCATTGACATGGACGACGTCGCCGCCTGCTTTGAGTATTTCGGCAGGCTCGCCGGGCAGCAGGCGGGCCGCGTGGTGGACGCCGGGAACCCCGCCGTCGCCAGCAGGATCGTCTATGAACCCGTGGGCGTCTGCGGCCTGATCACGCCCTGGAACTATCCCCTGCTCCAGGCCGCGTGGAAGATCGCCCCGGCGCTGGCCGCCGGCTGCACCTTCGTCCTCAAACCGTCCGAGCTGACGCCGTCCACCGCCATCCTGGCCATGCAGCTGCTGCAGGACCTCGGCCTGCCGGCGGGCGTGGCCAACCTGGTGACCGGACCGGGTGCGGAGGCGGGCGCGCCGCTCTCGGAACATCCCGCCGTCGACCTCGTCTCCTTCACCGGCGGGCTGGAAACCGGCAAGCGCATAGCCGCGGCCGCCGCAGGCACCGTCAAGAAGGTGGCGCTGGAACTGGGCGGCAAGAACCCCAACGTGGTGTTCGCCGACGCTGACTTCGATGCCGCCGTCGACAATGCCCTTAACGGTGCCTTCGTCCACTCCGGGCAGGTCTGCTCCGCCGGGGCGCGGCTGGTGGTTGAGGAATCGATCGTCGAACGCTTCGTGGACGAGCTGGTCCGCCGTGCGCAGGGCATCCGCCTCGGCGGCCCCTTCGATGACGACGCCGAAACCGGGCCGCTGATTTCCGCGGCCCACCGCGACAAGGTCCACGCCTACGTCCAGCGCGGCATCCAGGAGGGTGCGCGGCTGCGGACCGGCGGTGCGGCACCTTCCGGGGAGAGGTACGACGGCGGGTTTTACTACCAGCCCACCATCCTGGACCGCGTCCAGCGGGGCATGTCCGTGGTGGTGGACGAGGCCTTCGGCCCGGTGGTGACGGTGGAGACGTTCCGCACCGAGGACGAGGCCGTGGCCACGGCCAACGACACCGTCTACGGACTGGCCGGCGCGGTCTGGACCCAGGACGCCGGCAAGGCGCAGCGTGTGGCCGGCCGGCTGCGGCACGGCACCATCTGGATCAACGACTACCACCCCTACCTCCCCCAGGCTGAATGGGGCGGCTTCGGCCAGTCCGGCGTAGGCCGTGAACTCGGCGCCACCGGCCTGGCGGAGTACCAGGAAGCCAAGCACATCTACCAGAACACCAGCCCGCAGGTAACCGGCTGGTTCGCTGACCACAGCAAGGAGAACTAGATGCACGTCGACAACATCGAGGACCTCACCGGGCACGCATTCGATTACATCGTCATCGGCGGCGGCTCCGCCGGAGCAGCGGTGGCCGCTAGGCTGAGCGAGGATCCGGACGTGACCGTGGCCCTGGTGGAAGCCGGCCCGGATGACCGGAACCTTCCCGAGATCCTGCAGCTTGACCGCTGGATGGAACTGCTCGAATCCGGCTACGACTGGGACTACCCCATCGAGGAGCAGGAAAACGGCAACTCCTTCATGCGGCACGCCCGGGCCAAGGTCATGGGCGGCTGCTCCAGCCACAACTCCTGCATCGCCTTCTGGGCGCCCCGCGAGGACATTGACGAGTGGGAGTCCAAGTACGGCGCCACCGGCTGGAACGCCGACGCCGCCTGGCCGCTGTACAAGCGGCTGGAAACCAATGAGGACGCCGGCCCGGACGCACCCCATCACGGCGACTCAGGCCCGGTGCACCTGATGAACGTGCACCCGGCGGATCCTGCCGGCGTCGCACTCCTGGACGCCTGCGAGCAGGCCGGCATTCCGCGCGCGAAGTTCAACACCGGCAACACCGTGATCAACGGTGCCAACTTTTTCCAGATCAACCGCCGCGCGGACGGCACCCGGTCCTCCAGTTCCGTCTCCTACATCCATCCGATCATCGAGCGCGAAAACTTCACCCTGCTGACCGGCCTCCGCGCCCGCCAGCTGGTGTTCGACGCGGACAAGCGCTGCACCGGCGTGGACGTGGTGGACTCAGCCTTCGGCCGGACCCACCGGCTCTCCGCGCACCGCGAGGTGATCCTGTCCACCGGCGCCATCGACTCCCCCAAGCTGCTGATGCTCTCCGGCATCGGCCCGGCAGCCCACCTCGCCCAGCACGGGATCGAGGTACTGGTGGACTCCCCCGGCGTGGGCGAAAACCTGCAGGACCACCCCGAAGGTGTGGTCCAGTTCGAAGCCAAACAGCCCATGGTCCAGACCTCAACGCAGTGGTGGGAGATCGGCATCTTCACCCCCACCGAGGACGGCCTGGACCGCCCCGACCTGATGATGCACTACGGCTCCGTCCCGTTCGATATGAACACGCTGCGGCACGGTTACCCCACCACGGAGAACGGCTTCAGCCTCACCCCGAACGTCACGCACGCCCGCTCCCGCGGCACCGTCAGGCTGCGCAGCCGCGACTTCCGCGACAAGCCCATGGTGGATCCGCGCTATTTCACGGATCCGGACGGGCACGACATGCGGGTCATGGTGGCGGGGATCCGCAAGGCCCGCGAAATCGCCGCCCAGCCGGCCATGGGGGAATGGGCCGGTCGGGAACTCTCGCCCGGGGTCGAGGCGCAGACGGACGAGGAACTGCAGGACTACATCCGCAAGACGCACAACACCGTGTACCACCCCGTGGGCACTGTCCGTATGGGACCGGCCGACGACGACATGTCGCCGCTGGATCCCGAGCTGCGCGTCAAGGGCGTCACCGGCCTGCGCGTCGCCGATGCGTCCGTGATGCCGGAACACGTCACGGTCAACCCCAACATCACCGTGATGATGATCGGCGAGCGCTGTGCTGATTTAGTCCGGGCGGACCTCACCCGCGCCGGCCGGAACAGCGAAACCACGACGGCGGACCTGGAACTCGCCGCCTCCCTCGCCTGAGTTTCAGGCCACCGGCCGTCCGTACGCCGCAGTGCGGACGGCCATCACTATCGTGCTTTTTTGATTGAGGAGTCCTCATGGCGGAACCCAGCAAGAGTATTGATTCAAGCGGCATGGACGAGTTTGGCTACGCGCAGACCCTGGACCGGAGCATCGGCAAGTTCGCCAGCTTCGCAGCTGGTGTCAGCTATATCTCCATCCTCACCGGTGTTTTCCAACTGTTCTACTTTGGTTTTTCCATGGCCGGCCCGGCCTACGCGTGGTCCTGGCCCCTGGTCTTCGCCGGCCAGCTGATGGTGGCCTTGTGTTTTGCCGAACTGGCGGGCCGCTACCCCGTTGCAGGGTCGGTGTACAACTGGGCCAAACGGCTCGCGTCCGGCACCTCGGCCTGGCTGGCCGGCTGGCTGCTGATGCTCTCCTCCATCGTGGCGCTGGGCTCCGTGGCACTGGCCCTGCAGCTCACCCTGCCCCAGCTCTGGTCCGGCTTCCAGTTCGTCGGTGACGGCACCGGCCCCTACGATTTCGCCATGAACGGCGTGGTGCTGGCCAGCATCATGATCACCATCTCCACCCTCATCAATGCGTTCGGCGTGAAGCTCATGACCCGGATCAACAGCATCGGCGTTTTCGTGGAGCTGAGCGCGGCCGTGCTCCTTATCCTCGCGCTGGGCTGGCACGTGGTGCGCGGGCCTGGGGTCCTTTTTGACACCGCCGGCTTCGGGGAAGGCCACGACCTCGGCTTCTTCGGCGTTTTCCTTATCGGCGCCATGGCATCGGGCTACGTCATGTACGGCTTTGATACGGCCAGCTCGCTGGGGGAGGAGACGAAAGACCCCAAGCGCACGGCACCCAAGGCCATCCTGCGGGCCATCACGGCCTCGTTCGTGCTGGGTGGCCTGATCCTGTTGTTCGGCATCCTCGCCGCACCGGACCTTGCGGACCCCAAGGTGGGCTCGGCCGACGGCGGGCTGCAGTACATCGTGCTGTCCGTCCTGGGCGGACCGTTCGGCAAGGCCTTCCTTGCGTGCATCGTTGTGGCCGTGGTGGTCTGCACCCTGGCCGTCCATGCCGCCGCCATCCGCATGATGTTCGCCATGGCCCGGGACAACAACCTGCCGTTCAGCCGGCAGCTGAGCAAAGTGGACCCTGTCCGCAGGACCCCGACTGTTGCGGCGATCGTGATCGGCATCCTGGCCGTGATGCCATTGCTCATCAACGTCACGCAGCCCGCGATTTTCACGATCATGTCCAGCATCAGCATCGTCCTGATCTACCTCTCCTACCTCCTGGTCACCGTGCCCATGCTGCGCAACCGCCTCCTGAAGAAGTGGCCGCTCGCCGCAGACGGCTCCGAGCCCGGCTTTTCCCTGGGCAAGTGGGGGCTGCCGGTGAACATCCTGGCGGTCCTGTGGGGCGGTGCCATGACGCTGAACCTGGTGTGGCCGCGCCCGGAGATCTACAACTCGGTGCCGCCGTTCGAGTGGTACCTGCAGTGGGGCGGGGTGATCTTCGTTGCCGCCGTCACCGTTGGCGGGGCCCTACTCTACCGGCTGAAGATCCGCCACCAGACGGGCGTGCTCGCCGAGCATGCCGCGGCCGTCGCGGCCCATCCATCATCGGGTGCCGCGCTGCAGGCCGCTCCTGCTGAGCTGGACGCGGTGGACGCCAAAGTGTCCTAGAACAACCGCTCCCAGACTGGCAGCTGCACCCTGGCAGTTCCCATGGAAAGGTCGACGGCGGCACCCACCTGAGTGCCGCCGTCGACCTTACTCGCGGAGATGGAACTGACGGCATACCCGCTCCGGAAGCGCACGCGCCGCTAAGCTAACGCCATGGCCAACAAAACCACAGCAGAGAAGCTCGCCACCCTCCAGAAGGGCTACACGCTCGAAGGCGCCACCATCGAATTGGGGGCCGCCATCATCGACGGCGAACTCCACAAGGACGCGCCGGTGCGGCTGCCGCTTTCGATGATGAACCGGCACGGACTGGTGGCCGGTGCCACCGGCACGGGCAAGACCGTCACGCTGCACATGATGGCCGAGCAGCTTTCCACCGCCGGGGTGCCGGTCTTCCTGGCCGACATCAAAGGCGACCTGTCCGGCCTGGCCACGGCCGCCACCGGCAGTGAAAAGCTCACCGCACGCACCGAGGGCATCGGGCAGGCCTGGCAGGGCCGGACGTTTCCGGTGGAGTTCCTGGCCCTGGGCGGCGACGGCAACGGCGTCCCGGTACGTGCCACGGTGTCCTCGTTCGGGCCCATCCTGCTCTCACGGATCATGGAGCTGAACGACACGCAGGAATCGAGCCTGCAGCTGGTGTTCTACTTCGCGGACAAGAACGGCCTGGAGCTCATCGACCTGAAGGACCTCCGCGCGGTGATCCAGTTCCTCACCTCGGCTGAAGGCAAGAACCAGCTCGAGGAACTCGGCGGGCTGTCCAAGGCCACTGCCGGCGTTATCCTGCGGGAGCTGGTGAGCCTTGAGGCGCAGGGCCTGGAGAAGTTCTTCGGCGAGCCGGAATTCGACACCGCGGAGCTGCTGCGGACCGCCCCGGACGGACGCGGGGTGATCACCTGCCTGGAGCTGCCCACCCTGCAGACCAAGCCCATGCTGTTCTCCACCTTCCTCATGTGGCTGCTGGCCGATCTTTTCGAGGACCTGCCCGAGGCCGGCGACCTCGACAAGCCCAAGCTGGTGTTCTTCCTCGACGAAGCGCACCTCCTCTTCAACGACGCCTCCAAAGCCTTCCTGGAAGCCATCACAACCACGGTCCGGCTCATCCGGTCCAAGGGCGTGGGGATCTTCTTCGTCACCCAGACCCCCAAGGACGTCCCGGCGGAGGTCCTCGGCCAGCTGGCCAACCGGGTTCAGCACGCCCTCCGCGCGTTTACCCCCGAGGACGCCAAGGCCCTCAAGGCGACGGTGTCCACGTTCCCCATGAGCGACTACGACCTCGAGGAGACGCTCACCTCCGCAGGCATTGGCGAGGCCGTCATCACGGTCATGAACGAGAAGGGCGCCCCAACACCTGTGGCGCTCACCAGGCTCCGCGCCCCCGAGTCCGTGATGGGCCCCAGCGACGAAGCCCTGGTCCGGAGCACCGTGGCAGGCTCTGCCCTGCTGGAGAAGTACGGGACAGCCGTGGACAACCACTCGGCCTTCGAAAAACTGGCAGGGAAGGCCGCCGCGCCCACCGGACCCGCAGCAGCTGGAGCGCCGCCGGTGCCCGGCGGATCCGTTCCGGGCGGGGCACGCCAGGACGACGTCGACGCTGAGGCACGCCGGATCGAGGAGGAGATCCTTGGACGGCCCAGCAGCAGGCCCGCCCCGTCAGCCGAAACAAGGCGCCGCAAGCCCGCCGAAACCGCCCCGCGCCCGGGTGCGGGAGACTCGATGGTGGGCGACATCGGCGGAGTGCTCGGCGGCGCCCTGGCCGGTGGTATGAAAAGCATGGCCAGGTCCATCGGCACCCAGCTCGGACGGGAACTGCTGCGCGGCGTGTTCGGCACGTCGTCCCGGCGCCGCCGCCGCTAAAAGGTACCGCATCCAGCTGACTCAACTGCCGCCGTCGGACGCATGGCAGGTAACGTATGGAACGTGCAGATGAGTCAAGCGTTGGTGAGGATCGCGGCCGGATGGCTGCTGGGACTCATGCTTGCCATCGCCGGCGCCGTGGTGGCGGTGAACCTGGTCAACAACACCGTGGCCAGCCCGCAGCAGCCCGTGCGCGAATATCTGGACGCGCTGCAGAGCGGCGACGGCGGGAAGGCGTTGGGGCTGCTCCGCGCCACTGTCCCGCCCAGCAACGCCGCCATGCTCGATGGCACGGCCCTGCAGACCGCGACGTCCCGGTTCACGAACGTGGATATCGGTGACGCCGAGGAACGCCCGGACAGCCAGGTCATGGTGCCCTTGGAGTACACCATTGACGGCAGCCGGCTCCGCACGGAATTCCTGCTGCGGAAGACCGGGACCGAGTGGATCTTCTTCAACACCTGGGCTTTCGTTCCGTCCAGGCTGCCTACGGTGGACATCACGGTGGTCAACTCCAGTGAGGCCACCGTCAACGGCATGCCCGTCAACATGCCCAATGGCCGGAACTCCTTCGCGGTCTTCTACCCCGGCGAATACGAGGCCTCCGTGAACGGGGAGTACTTTTCGGCGGCCCCCACCCGCGCCACGGTGACGGCACGGGACGCCCCGGTGGCGCCGCTCAACCTCCTCACGCAGGCCACGGACAACCTGAAGAAGGACGTGTCCGCGAAGGTCAGGGAATTCCTGGACGGCTGTGCCGCCGTCGCCGCCAAGGAGCAGAAACTCCAGCCGGACTGTCCGTTCTACTACGCCAGCAACAACACGGTGCAGGACGGCAGCATCAAGTGGACCGTGACGGAATACCCCAACGTGGCCATTGAGCCCTTCGACGGGCGCTGGGTGGTGGCTCCCCTGGACGGCAAAGCCAAGGTGGAGGCCCTCCAGCAGAACCTGTTTACCGGAGCCTGGTACCCCCTCAACGAGGAAGTGGACTTCAGCTTCACCACCCGCCTGGACGTCAGCGGGGACACGGTCAAGGTCACGCCGGTCCTGAGCTTCTAGGGCCGGTCCCGCCACACTGGCCCAGTTTTCGTGGCCAAACAGCAGGTCTACCAGCCGTTGTTGCGCCAGCTGGGCGAATAACCGGGCCGGTTTGGTTGCGGCCACCGAAGCGAACCCCGGGCAAGAACCTCGCGGACCTGCGCCAGGACAGCTTCAGGTGAATGAACCACGTCGTCGTAGAAGAATCGCAGCACGGGAAGGCCCTGCAGTATTGCGGAGTTGTCCCTGCGGCGGTCCTTCTTGAACTGCCTGGCTTCAAGATGGAAGGCCAGCCCGTCAATCTCCACGATGAGGAACCCCTCCAACAGGAAGTCAACACGGCCGATGCCATCGATCCACACTTGGGTTTCGGTAAGAATGCCTGCGTCCCGGAAGAGCACCCGGGCCAAGGTCTCCAAGAGGGAATCCGCGCCCCGGTCAACCTTGGACACTACATTCCGCGCTTTGCCGCACCGGGGTCCGTCCAAGTGGCGGAGAAGGTATGGCGGATCAATGTCTCCGCGGTTGTACGCACACTCCACCATCACCAGGGACTCGAGTTCCGGCAGGCACAGCAGGGCATGAAGCAGGACATCAGGCAGGGCTGCAAGCGTCCGATGGTGGGGCGGCTGCGTCAAGTCGGTACGGTGGCTGACACACCGTACTGCGCTTCGGCCATTGCTCTGCCAGTAGTGGGGCTTGGCAGGAGGGCGGAGCCGCCAGAGGCTGTATGCAGGGGCGGCGGAAACGCAGGTGACTAGACCGCGGCCGCGCCCCGCAGCCACCAGCTCAGCGTCTGCGTCAGCCACGGCCAGGAGTCCCCTGTCCAGCCGAAGCACCTGACCGCTGCGGACCGCACGGCGAAGCTCCGTATCCGTGGCACCGGCAGCCAGCACATCCCGTCGCAGCGACACTCCACCAGCTGATCTAAGGATTTCCGTCGGGTCCATCAGGCCAGAATGTCTGCCATCCTGGCCCGGTGTCAGCCTTGAGCGGTGCTATGTGAACAAGACGGCCCCAAGATGGCCCACTTTTTGGGGGAAACAGCAACAAAAAGGCCCGGTTCCCACTCCTCATGGGGTGGAAAACCGGGCCACTCTGGTCATCAAGGTGCGGGCGTCAGTCCATGCCGCGCAGGTCCAGCACCAGCTCGGTATCGCCGTCGCCCTGCAGCACCACGGGGATGCCCCAGTCCTGCTGGTAGAGGTGGCAGGCGGCGTGGTCCGGGATCTCGCCGTCCTCGGTCTCGGGGCCATCGCAGGCGGCGGCCCGTGCAGTGATGTGCAGGATTCCCTCCGGCACGTCCGGTGAAAGCTCCAGGGTGCGGAGCAGCCCCACCGAGGTTCCGCCGCCGGAGGCCAGCAGCTCCGGCGGTGTCGAGGAGATCTTCAGCTGGGTGGGGTCACCCCAGCGGTCATCCAGCTTCTGCCCTGTGGGGGCCGTGAAACGGACCGTCAGCTCCAGGGGACCGGGCGCAACGGGGCTCTTGGGCCGGTGAGTCTGGACCGCGCCTTCGTCCACCTGCTGGGCTTCCTTGGGGATGGGAACGAACACCACCTGGTGCTTGTTCGCCTCCACCACCACCAGCAGCGGCTCGGAACCGGCCGAGTGCGTGTGGTCCACAATCACGTCGGACGGCTCCAGGAGGCCGCGCGCCAGGGTGGACACTGTGCGGGTGGCGGGGTCATAGCGGCGGACGGCGCCGTTGTAGGTGTCAGCCACCGCAACGGACCCGTCCGGCAGGACAGTAACGCCCAGGGGGTGCTGCAGGCGTGCCTCTGCAGCCTCGCCGTCCCGGAAGCCGAAGTCGAACAGCCCCTTGCCGATCGCGGACTCCACGGTGACCGTGCCTTCGTCGTCAATGGCCAGCTTGCGGAGGGCGGACGTTTCGGAGTCGGCCACCCAGATGTTGCCCTCAGCGTCCTCGGCCAGGCCGGAAGGCTGGGCGAACCACGCCTCGTGCGCGGGGCCGTCAAGCAGGCCTTCAAGACCGTTGCCCGCCACGATGGCCACCGCCCCGGTGATGGGGTCGAAACTGAAGATCTGGTGCACGCCGGCCATGGCCACCACCACGGCGTTAAGCTTCCTGGACCAAACGACGTCCCAGGGCGAGCTCAGTGCCACGTCCAGCGGGTGCCCGCCGAGCTGGCCGGTGAACCCCGCTGCGTCCTCGTCCACGCGCGCCGGACCGGACTCCAGAAGCCGCTGGATACCGCTGCCGGCTAGGGTGGAGGCCTTACCGTCCGCGAGGGACAGCCCACGGAGCCGGTGGTTGACGGAGTCGGCAATCACGACGTCGTAACCGGCCTTGGCTGCCACGTCTTCCGGCAGCAGGACCAGGCCTTGGGGCTCGTTGAACTGGGCCACGGGGGAATCCCCGGCAGCGGGGCCATCCGCATGGCCCCTCACACCGGAACCAAAGGTGCCCAGGACGGTATGGAAGTCCGTGCCGAGTTCCACCAGCCGGTGGTGTCCCGTGTCGGTGACCAGCCACGAACCCTTGCCGGCAGCACCGTTTCCTGCGGCACCTGCCGCTGCGCCGTCGTCGGACGTTCCATCCACGGCGGTGGAACCGCGGCCCGGCGGAAGGAAAAGCGCCTTGCCGGGGAAGCGCAGGGTGCCGGAGGTGGGCTCCGGGGCTACGTACGGGCCGGAGCCCCGGTGCAGCGTCCCCTTGGCTTCATGTTCGGCGATGAGCTCGGGAATCAGCACCGCCAGGCCGTCCGCGTGGCCTTCGCCGGAGAGGTGCGCCACGATGTAGCCCTCGGGATCGATGACCACCAGGGTAGGCCAGGCGCGGGCAGTGTAGGCCTTCCAGGTCTCCAGCTCGGGATCGTCCAGAACCGGGTGGTGGATCTCGTAGCGCTCAACAGCGGCGGCCAGCGCCACCGGATCGGCCTCGTGCTCGAACTTGGGCGAGTGGACGCCCACCGTGACCAGGACGTCGGAGTACTGTTCCTCCAGCGGCCGGAGTTCGTCCAGCACATGCAGGCAATTGATGCAGCAGAAGGTCCAGAAATCCAGTAGCACGATCTTGCCGCGCAGGGCTTCGAGGTCCAGGTTCTTGCCGCCGGTGTTCAACCAGTTGCGGCCCACCAGTTCGGAGGCCCGGACCCGGGCATGCGTGCGTACGGTTTCGCTCATCAGCGTCCTTCCAGCTTGTTGCGTTCAGCCAGCCTGGCGTCGCGTTCGGCCAATTTGGCAAACATATCGTTGTAAGCGGTGAGATCGGCGTCGTTATTCCTGTCCGCCGCCCGGTCCACGCGTTTGGTCTCCCTCTGGTCAGACCGGGACCACATGATGGCGACGCCGAGCGCCACCAGCAGCGTGGGGACCTCGCCGATGCCCCAGGCCACGGCGCCGCCCTTCTGCTGGTCCAGGAGGGCGGAGGGGCCCCACTCCCTGCCCAGGTTTCCGAAGTAGTCCGCGGCAAGGAGGTTGGTCCCGCCCATGATGGCGACGCCGAAGAAGGCGTGGAAGCCCATGGTGGCCAGGAGCAGCAGGAGCCGCATGGGGTACGGCGCCCTGCGCGGCAGCGGGTCGGTGCCGATCATGGTCAGCACAAAGATGTACCCGGTGAGCAGGAAGTGCACAATCATCAGCTCGTGGCCCACGTGCTCGCGCATGGCGAAGCCGAACAGGTCCGAGTAGTAGAACAGCACAATGGAGCCGGCAAAGTTGGCTGCCGCAAATAGCGGGTGGGTGACCAGCTGGGAGAACTTCGAGTGGATGAACACCAGCAGCCATTCCCGGGCCCCTCTGGAGCCGTCGCCCCGGGCGGGCAGGGCCCGCAGGGCGAGCGTCACCGGCGCACCCAGGACCAGGAAGATGGGCGCAACCATGGTCAGTGCCATATGGTCCACCATGTGTGCCGAGAACAGTATGCGGCCATAGACCGACGGCGGGCCGGACGTGATGTAGGTCAGGACCAGGAGGCCGATGACCCAGTTCACCGAACGGAACCACTGCCACTTGTCACCGCGCCGGTGGACCTTTGCCACGCCCAGGAAATAGGCCACTAGGCCGAACAGAGCCGCGGCGATCCAGAGCCAGTCCAGGCGCCACTCCGTGAGCCACCGCTCAGGCGTCAGTTCAGGGGGAAGCTCGTAGCCCGTGAGGATGAAGGCGGGCGAGGCGTCGGGGGCGAAGCTGGTGGGCTCCGGCGGGGCGGACCGGCCCAGGGCGACGGCGACGCCGGACGTTGCGCCCATCACCAGGAATTCAGCCAGGACCAGCTGCCAGAGCACGCGCCGTGAAGACATTGTGGAGCCCTTACGGCCCAGCTGCGGGATCACCCACTGCCGGTGCATGAACCCGATTCCGCCCAGGACAAGGGTGGCCGCGGACTTGGCCAGGATCAGCTGGCCGTAGGGAGAACCAAAGAGGTCTGCCCAGTTGGTGATCCTGATGCTCGCGTTGATGATGCCCGAGGCGAGCACCAGCGCGAAGGCGAAGCCCGCGAGCGAGGAAAACCGGCGGAGCGTGGGTTCCGTGATGTCGGCGGAGGCTGCGGCTTTGGGGCCAATCAGGATTCCGGACAGCAGGGCCAGCATGATGATGCCGCCCACCCAGGTGCTGACACCCACCAGGTGCAGGCCCAGGGAATTGATGGCACCCTCATGGTCGGCGGAGCTCGACGAGTGGCCGATCAGCGCGGTGGGGACCAGCCCCACCAAGGCCACGACCAGCGTCAGAGCGAGTCCCCCAAGAGATCGCACCCCGAACAGCGCCGTTGTCACAATTGCCGCGATGATGGTGACGGCCAGCCAGGCCCGCCCCGTCTCGATGTCCGTCATGAAGAAGACCAGTGCCTGCGTGAACTCCGCGTCACCGGAGAGTCCCTGCCCCGCAACATCAGAGTAGGTGAGGACCAGGACTGCGATGGCGGACAGCGTCCACGCGGCACCTGCCGCGGACGCCACGGCCAGGGCGCGGCTGAAGGCGGGATGCTCCGGCGCTTCGCCACCGGAAGCCTCCTTGGCCCGGCTGCGGGGCCCGGCACTCCGGGGAAGGATACCGACGGCGAAGATCAGGCCGCCGATGACAGTCGCCAACGAGACGTTATGGATGGCCTTGCTGACGGGGAGGCCCCAGCGGACCAAGGCTCCAGGGTCAGAGACCGCCCGGGCGCCTGCCGCGCCGGAGAAAACCAACGCCGCTGCAAGGCCCAGGAACAGGGCCGCCAGCCCGGCCAGCTGCCAGCCCCGGGGGATCCCCAGGGCGCTGCTGTCTTTACCCGGCGCACCGTTGCCCCGCGCTCCCTTGACGGAAACGGGCTGGGGGGTGGTGGAACGTGGTTTTGCGGCAGAAGACACCATTCCATTGTCCGCTACGCCTGCCCGGCCCGCGAATCGGCCTTAAAGCAAAAGGAGCGGCAACCGTGTGGTTGCCGCTCCTTTTCCTGCGCCGGCTACGTGCCGGGGAGGAAGAAGCTTACTTCTTGTTGGAGACTGCAGCCTTCAGCTTGGACCCGGCGGTCAGCTTGACGCTGTGGCCTGCCGCGATCTGGATGGTCTCGCCGGTCTGCGGGTTGCGGCCGGTACGTGCTGCACGGTCGGTGCGCTCGACGGCGAGCCAGCCCGGGATGGTGATCTTCTCGCCCGCGGCGACAGAAGTCTCGAAAACCTCGAACAGTGCGTCGAGGACGGAGTTGACGGCTGCCTGGCTGGTGCCGGCCTTGCCTGCTACCTCTGCAACAAGTTCACTACGGTTCTTAGCCATTTATGTCCTCCTGGACGGTCATGATTCTGGAGCCTGAACGCGGCATGCGCACAAGCCACTGTTCGAAAACTTACCAGCTTGGGCCCCCCGGTTCCGCAAATTCCGCGTGTTTCCGGCACTTTTTGAGGTTAATCACCGCATTTTCGGGGTTTTCGGTCCCGGATTCAGCCACCAGCGGACGTCCTTTGACTCATTTACCGGCCCTCCCCTGCGACGCTCTCTCACTCGATGTCCGGTTTCCCGGGATGCTCTCTCACTTGTTGCGGGGTTTGTCGGGATGCTCTCTCACTCGAAGCGGGGGTGGGGGGGTATTGCTGGTAGGAAGTGGGTGAGGATCGTCCGGGAAGCGGCATCAAGTGAGAGAGGGTGCCCCCGGTGCCTGCATCAAGTGGGTGAGGGTCCGTTCCGGGCCTGCACAAGGTGGAAGGGGATGCCGGGAAGGGGTGCATTAGGTTGCGAGAGCGTTTGGGTGGGTGTTAAATGTGGGAGGCCCCAACCGTGGTGGTTGGGGCCTCGACCCTTTAATGTGTGTGTCCGGCGGTGACCTACTCTCCCACACCCTCCCGGGTGCAGTACCATCGGCGCTGTGGGTCTTAGCTTCCG
>NZ_JBJURL010000080.1:0-18939 GCF_046097905.1 Pseudarthrobacter sp. NKDBFgelt
CGCGGACGCCTGGACACCGGTACCCTGGCGAAGCTCATCGAAGAGAAGAACGTCGTTGGCGTAACCACCAACTCGTCCATCTACCGGACAGTCCGGCCCCGGGCAGGCGCCCGGAAACGTCCCCGCCACTGTAAACGCCTCCCCTGTTCCGGTTCCTGCCGCCCCGGCAGGCGACTACTCCTATTCTGACGACGACTGGGGACCAGCCAGGGACGAGGACGCTCCCCCGCTCGAAGAAGAACCTCCCATGGACTGGGACCCTTCTGCCCAGTCCAGGCCGCCGGCGCCATCGGCCGGCACCGGTTCAAGCAGCACCAGTTCAAGCAATTCAGGTACGGGTGGCGTTTCAAGCAGGGCCGGTTCCTCACTGGTCAGTTCTGCTCCGGTCGGCTCCGCCGCCGGTACCACCGCCCACAGCAACGGCCAGCCTGGCGCTGATCCAGCGTCGGCCGCCGGAAGTCCCCACGATCCTTGGACCCGCGCAGTCGAACAGGCACCCGGAGTCTGGGTGGTCGGCGAGGAAAGCAACGTGGGCAAGAGTGCTTCCGCGGAAGGACCCGAAGAGGCACCAAAGCCGCCTGCTCCAACGCCGCACTACGAACCTGCTGCCGCCCAGGTGCCGCCCTCCATCCCGGTCACCAAGGCCGGCTCCAGCCCTGGACCGGACTGGGGCCTGGCGCCTGCTGCCCCGGCTCCCGGCAGCGGACAGCCCGGAGCCGATGATGACGGTCAGGCGCCTTCATCACCGCAGCACGTGCGCGCGCCCGAGTACGCCATGGCATCTGCTGCCTCCGCTGCTGCAGCCCCCTCCGCGCACGCTGCTCAAGCCCCAACGGCACCATCTCCAGCAGCACCGTCTCTACCAGCACCGTCTCTACCAGCATCCTCTCCGGCGCCAGCGTCCCCGGCGGCTTCGGTGATCACTGCGGCGGCGCCGGCTGCTCCTGCCAAGGCGGCTCCCGCGAAGGCGGCCCCGGCAAACTCTCCGCAGGGGTCTTCTGCTGCCGCAGCAGAAGCACGGCAGAGCCTGTACCAGCGCTTGTCCAACAGCCCCGAAGCAGAGGCCGGGCGTGCCAAGGCGCCAGCCAGGGCGGTTGCAGCTGCTGCCACCTACGTCCAGGACATCCCCAGCGCCGACGATGAGACGATCGAAGAGTCCGGAGTGTTCGGACGTGCCGCCGTGGAGCGTATTCTGGGCGGGAAGCTAATTGAGGAGCGTTCCCCGGACGGAAGCCCCATCGCGCCGCGGTACTGACCGCGGCCCCGGCGAGCCGGGGGCGCATCTGCAAGTCATTGCTTTACCCGCAAATCACACCAAGCTGAAGAGGGAAACGTGTACGAAGGTGCTGTCCAGGAGCTGATCGACGAGCTCGGACGCCTTCCGGGGGTGGGTCCCAAGTCCGCCCAACGGCTCGCGTTCCACATCCTTGAGGCGGACGCGCAGGACATGAAACGGCTGGTTGAGGCGATCACCACCGTCAAGGAACGGGTCAAGTTCTGCTCGGTGTGCGGCAACGTCACCGAGCAGGAACTCTGCAATATTTGCCGGGATCCTCGCCGGGATCCGGCCGTGATCTGCGTGGTGGAGGAATCAAAGGATGTGCTGGCCGTGGAGCGGACACGGTCGTTCCGGGGCCGCTACCACGTGCTGGGCGGCGCCATTAATCCGATCGCGGGCGTTGGACCAGAACAGCTCCGGATCCGCGAACTGCTGACCCGGCTTAACGACGGCGCCATTCAGGAAGTCATCATCGCCACGGACCCCAATCTTGAGGGCGAGGCCACCGCCACCTACCTGGCACGCATGCTGAAGACGATCGGGATCACGGTGACCCGCCTCGCCTCCGGGCTCCCGGTGGGCGGAGACCTGGAATACGCGGACGAGGTCACCCTGGGACGCGCCTTCGAGGGCCGCCGCAACGCCCTGACCTGACCGGGTACCACCTGACACGGCACAACAACCTGCGCACCACAACAAGTTCCCCCCAAACTGCCAAGGCTCCAGACGTCGCCATTCACCGGCACGCGCGCCCTCCAGCGGCGCATCCCGGGCCTGAAAATGGTCACAATTCAACCCCGGGCTGCGGGCGGCGATAAACTGGAGGAAGAAGTCGCGCCATCGATGGCGTTAGTTCCCAGCGTCAGGGCCAGCACAGCGTTACGGCTGTCTGGCCGGACTCCAATTAATCCAGTGAAGGTACGCGCATGAGTACGCCCACTACCGAAGTGCACAACGCAACGCAGCAGCAGGAGCCGCCCGCCGGCCGTGCGGTGACAAAGCAGCTCATCGTGCAGAAGTTCGGCGGATCCTCCGTGGCGGACGCGGACGGTATCAAGCGGGTTGCCAAACGCGTGGTGGACGCACAGATTGCGGGCAACGAAGTTGTGGTGGTCGTCTCGGCCATGGGTGATACCACTGACGAGCTCCTGGACCTTGCCGGCCAGGTGACAGACTCCGCCCCGGCCCGCGAGATGGACATGTTGCTGTCCGCGGGCGAGCGTATTTCCATGGCACTCCTGGCCATGGCCATCAACAAGCTGGGCGCCTCCGCCCAGTCCTTCACCGGTTCCCAGGCCGGCATGATCACCGATGGCATCCACGGCAAGGCCCGGATCATCGACGTCGACCCCCACCGGATCCGCACCGCCCTGGACAAGGGCAACATCGCTATCGTGGCCGGCTTCCAGGGAATGAGCCGGGCCACCAACGAGATCACCACCCTGGGCCGGGGCGGTTCAGACACCACCGCTGTGGCCTTGGCCGCTGCGCTGGAAGCGGACGTTTGCGAGATCTACACGGACGTGGACGGCATTTACACGGCGGATCCCCGTGTTGTTCCCTCCGCCCAGAAGATTGAACGGATCTCCAGCGAGGAGATGCTCGAGCTCGCTGCATCCGGAGCCAAGATCCTGCACCTGCGCTGCGTGGAGTACGCCCGCAGGTTCGGCGTCCCCCTGCACGTACGTTCCTCATTCAGCCAGCACGAAGGCACGTGGGTCATCCCCAGCGCCGAAGACAAGATCACCACACAAGAGGGAGTTGCCTTGGAGCAGCCAATCATCTCCGGCGTTGCGCACGACCGTTCCGAAGCCAAGGTCACCGTTGTTGGCGTCCCGGACATCCCCGGCAAGGCCGCAGCGATCTTCCAGGTCATCGCCGACGCCCACTCGAACATCGACATGATCGTGCAGAACGTCTCCACCCACGGCACGGGGCGGACGGACATTTCCTTCACGCTTCCCATCGTGGAGGGCGCCGACGCGCTGGCAGCCCTTCATGCTGCGCAGGACCAGATCGGGTTCGAGAGCATCGAGTACAACGAGCAGATCGGCAAGCTGTCCCTGATCGGGGCGGGCATGCGCTCCCACCCGGGCGTGTCGGCAACGTTCTTCAAGGCACTGTCCGACGCCGGCATCAACATCAACATGATCTCCACCTCCGAGATCCGCATCTCCGTGGTGACCCACGCGGACCTGCTGGATGAGGCTGTCCGCGTCATCCACAAGGCCTTTGACCTGGACAGCGAAAGCGAAGCCACCGTGTACGGCGGCACCGGCCGCTAGCCGGAAACGAAAACCGGGCTCCTTTCCGCTTGTTCGGAGAGGGGCCCTGTTTTTTGTGTCCTGCTGACGGGATTGCCGGAGCAGCCGGGGTCCGTTCAGCTTTGCTTTTCGAGGTCTTCGCGACGTACGGCGTAGTGATGGCCGGCACCATCGGTTTCCACAACGAAGTGCGAGAGTTCCTCTTCCGAGGCCTGTTCGAAAGCGTCGTGCCTGTGCGTTACCGGCGTATCGGGGTCCAGCCGCGCGGCTGGTCCAAAGAAGAACCGGAGCCTGTCGGTCAGGCCCATGAACCTGTCGACTACATGTGCCACTGTTTCCACCCCCTTCCCGACTATCCGGGGGAAAGAGTTCCTGCCTCCGTGCTGGAGCCAGTGCCCTTATTTTATGCCCGCGGACCGGAAAAGGCTCCCGCCCATACCCGCTTGGGCAGGCTCAGCGGAGCGACTTGTCTTCCGGGTTCCTGGGTACAACGTAGGTGCTGCCATCGGGCCGGGTAACGGTCTCCCACTGCTGGGTCTCCGCCTCACGCTGGGCCAACAGCCTGCGGTTTTCCTCCGTCATGTCGTGGACAAGGGATGAGCGGTTGGCCGGACCAAAGATGGCCCGCAGCCTGCCGGTGGCCCGCATGAAACGCTGTGACGCGTTTTCCTTACCCTCAGAGTTGCTCTTGCCCATGAACCGGCTCCTTACCTGACATGATTACTATTCGAAGTGTACGCTAATAGTTAGTGCACTAACAATTGGAGGAGCTATGGAGACGGTAACCGGCATCGAGCCGGGGCAGGACGGGGACCTGCTCCTGGAGCACCAGTTGTGCTTCGCGCTGACAGTGGCTGCGCGCAGCGTCGTGGGTGCCTACAAGCCCGTCCTCGAGAGACTGAACCTGACCCACCCGCAGTACCTGGTGATGCTGTGCCTGTGGGAGGCGAGTCCGCGCACGGTCCGGAACATCAGCGATGCCCTTGCCCAGGAACCGGCCACCATCTCACCGCTGCTCCGCCGGCTTGAGGCCGCGGGACTGATCACGCGACGGAGGGTGGACGGCAACGAGCGTGCCCTCGCCGTCGAACTGACCCCCGAAGGCGCCGCGCTGCGCCAGGAGGCCCTCAAGGTCCCGGGAACCATGATGGAACGCCTGGGACTAACCCGCGCCGAGGTCACGGAACTGCACACATCCATGATGGGGCTGATTGCGGCCACCTCCGGCCAGGAGACAGAACCAGAACCGGCAGTAGAATGATGGGATGACGGACAGTCCACGGTCCATGAGGAAGACGGCGCTCGCCCTGCTGCTGGCGGCAACGCTGCTCCCGGCGTGCTCCCCGGACCAGGGCGGAGGCAGCCCTTCCGGCGAACCTTCCGCAACTCCCACAGCCTCCGCCACCGCGTCGGACAGCCCGTCCGCCAGCCCCTCCGCCGACACCGAGACCTCCGTCCCTGCCCCCGCCCCGGAACCGTCGGCGGCACCCTCCGGGCCCGGGCAGGGCAATGCCGAACTGTCCATTATCGTGACCACCGCAGAGGGAGAACCCGAGACCAGCTACACCCTGGTTTGCACAGAAGGAGTCCCCGCTGCCGAGAGCGTGCATCCCGCCGCGGATTCAGCCTGCTCCGCCTTGAAGGAAAACGCGGGACTGCTGAGCCCCAGCATCCCCGGAACCGCGCAGGCCTGCACGCAGCAGTGGGGCGGCCCCCAGAAAGCCACCGTGACGGGAGTTGTGGACGGTGTCCCCGTAGACGCTGCCTTCTCGCGCACCAACGGCTGTGAGATTGGCAGCTGGGATGCTGCAAGGGATGTTCTTGGTGTTGCCGGTGGAGCCTAGGCTCCTCGCGGCGGACGTATGGCAGGAGCTGGAGAGGGCACACCAACTGCGCGTCAGCCGCTACGCGGACCCCTACCTGGCCCGCAGGTCGGCAGGTAAAAAGCATCCGGTGGAGGACTTCCTCTTCACCTACTACACCCAGAAACCTGGCCAGCTGCGCCGGTGGCACCCCGGCGCAGGGAACGTCCTGCTGGGCGGGGAAGCGGCCGGGCGCCTTGGCTGGAAGCACTACCGGCGGCTCGACGACGGCGAGCTTGCCTTCCTGGGGCTGCCGGAAGGCAGCACCGCGGTCACCTTTGACCGGGACGCCTTTCTTGCCGACCGCAGCGAGGCAATCGCCTTTGCGGGCATCATCCTGCGAGGAACTGCAGCGCGCCCCGCCCAGTTTGGCTGCTTCGGGCTGCACGAATGGGCCATGGTGTACCACCAGGACAGGTTCGATCTGCGCCACGAGTACCTGCAGCTGCGGTTGGGGCCGGCCGGCACGGACAAGGTGGTGGAGGACAACCGGATCCGCTGCACCCACTTCGACGCGTTCCGCTTCTACACTCCGGACGCCGTCCCGCTGAATGAGTTGGCGCCGAGCCGCGAGACCCAGCGGCACCTCGAACAGCCCGGCTGCCTCCACGCCAACATGGATCTGTACAAGTGGGCGTACAAGCTGCTGCCGGCCCTGCCCAGCGAGCTGGTGATGGATTGTTTTGAGTTGTCCTGGCGGATCCGCGCCATGGACATGCAGGCTTCCCCTTACGATCTTGCGGAGTGGGGCTACCCCGCGATTCCCATCGAGACGCCGCAGGGCAAGGCCGAGTATGTGGAGCACCAGCGCTCCTTTGCCGCGGAAGCGGCTGCACTCCGGGAGAAGCTGGCCGTGGAACTGGATGCACTGCCCCGGACGGTTCCGGCGTGATCGACCTGACCGTCAGGCTCCGGGAAGATCCTGCCGCCGTCGAACATGTCTTCCGGCTGGTGGCCGACGGCGGCCGCGCCCAGCCGGCCACCACCCTGCCGGACCCTGATGCGGCCCTGGCCGTGGTGGAAAAGTACGGCGAGGGCATCTTCTTTCCCAAGCCCGGCCCACCCCGGTTGTGCACCCAGCAGTACGGCGGACCCCAGGTAGCCCTGGTCACGGGCATCTTTCATGGGCGCACCGTTGATTCCGTGTTCACACGCACGGATGGCTGCGAAATCTCGCGCTGGAATGCCATGGCGGCGTTGCTTGGGAGCGGGGGCGGAGCCTAAGGAAGCTCGTAAGGCCGGTTAGACACATGACAGGACCCCGGGCGGTTGAAACGCCTGGGGTCCTGTCCTCTTCTATAGCGTCAGGCTGCTACGCCGCTGGTACGGCGTCTGCGAACGCCACCTGCGGAGCCCCGGCAGGGGCAGCAGGCGCAGCGCCCACCTGGACGTTGACCCAGGTCCTGATGCCGTTGCCGCCCAGGCTGAGCCGGGACAGGTAGGCACCCTCGGAGAGTCCCGTCCAGGACACCGTGGCCGAGGTGGCAGTTCCGTTGGGAGCCACGATCGGGTTCGGTTCCACAGTCAGGTTGCCGGCGTCACCCGCGAAGGTCACGGCCTGGACGGAGGCACTGGCCGGTCCGTTGTCCGGAGTGGAGTACAGGTTGACTGCGAGGTAGTACGTTCCCGCGCGCGGAGACTCCAGGTTCAGGAACTCACTGGCGGAAGCCGTCGCCACCTGGGTGGCTGTGAGTCCACCCGAGCCATTGGGTGCGTAGACCACCATGTCCCAGTCGACGTCGTCCGATTGCGCCTGGACACCCAGCCGGGCAAAGGATGCTCCTTGCGGAACCGTCACCTGGAGGAGCGCGTTGTGGTCATCGTTCCGGGGAGCGTACTCACCGGGTGTCTTGGTGATGGCGGTCTGGCTCAGCGGTGCCAGGCCTTCCACGCCCACATCGATGGGGTTGTCCGAACCTGACACCAGTTCCATCGTGCCGCTCCCGCTGCCCGTGGCCGAGCTGAAGGAGAAGGACGGAGCGATCTGTGCATCAACGGGCCGGATGGCGATGGGCGAGCTGACCGTGCGGGGGCCCTTCCAGGTGAGGGTGCCCGTGCTGAACTTGCCTACCGGAGCGCTGGCATTCCGGATGGTCAGGGTGACCTCGCGGGTCTGTCCTGCCTTGGCGAAGTTCAGTGCTTTCGGCTCCACCTGGATGTTGAAGCCGGGCATGTTGACCTCCGGCCGGTACATGCCCGGAACCAGCGCGGTCAGCTGGCGCTTGACCTGCACTTCTCCCACCAGGCTGCCGAGCGCAACGGACGGCAGGTTCAGGTCGCGGGCAGCTATGGTGCCGGCCTGCGGTGCGCCGGTGTCCACGCCCTGCCCGTTAAGGAAGCCGAGCCAATCCTTGATGCCCGAGTTGTAGACCAGGCCCGGATCCAGGACGCGGGTTGAGTCGATGTGCCCCGCGCCGCCCTGGAAGGGATCGGCATTGGGCGAACCATCGGCGTTGACCAGCGGGTAGGCGGTGGTCATCATGGCCGACTTGACCGTGGCGGGAGACCAGGTGGGCTGCTTGCCCAGGACCAGCGCAGCGAATCCGGCGATATGCGGGGCAGCCATGGAGGTGCCTGACATGAAGCCGAACTGGTCGCCGTCGTTACCGATGGTGGAGACGCCCGCCAGGACGTTGACGCCCGGTGCTGCGATGTCCGGTTTCAGCAGGTCTCCGCCGGCGGCGAGGGTGGGTCCGCGGGAGGAGAAGCCGGCAATCTGCGGCGCCGGGGCCGGCGGTTCACCGGTCAGGTCGCCCTTGACCAGGCTGACGGTCAAAGCGGGGTTCGCTTCCAGCTTTGACTTCAGTTCCAGGCTCTTGGGCGCATTGACGTGCACGGTGGGCAGCACATGGTTGTCTGCATCTTCGGAGCTGCTGGTGAGGTTCACCAGGACCATACCGAGGCCGCCCTTGTCCTGGACTTCCTGGCTCTTGGCCGTCCTGTCCACCACGCCGCGGTCGCAGACAACAACCTTGCCTGCCACCTTGGCCGCATCCAGGCTGCCGGGGCCGCAAAGGTTGGCGTTGGTTACTCCCGCCGCTGCGGCAGCAGCCGCAACCACCACAGGCTTGTCAGCCACTTCCGACTTCATGATGGAGGCTCCGCGGTACAGCGAGCCGTCAGAAACCTTGACGGTGCCCAGCAGGTCACTGGGGAACGTCGATGCGGCAACCGTGGTCAGCCAGGGCGAGGCATGGTTGACAGTGGACACGGTGGGGCCGGAGTTGCCGGCCGAAGCGGAAACGAACACGCCTGCAGCTGCTGCGTTAAGGAACGCCAGGGCCACGGGGTCGGCGGTGTTGTTGTTATTGCCCGAGATGGAGTAGTTCAGGACATCCACGCCGTCCTTGATGGCGGCTTCCACTGCTTCCACGGATGCCGAGGAGTAGCAGCCGCCGGTGTCCGGGTTGGTGTCTTCCCAGCAGACTTTGTACACCGAGACCTTGGCTGCGGGGGCAACGCCGGAGCTCTTGCCGAAGCTTGCGCCGTCGATCACCTGCTCCACATTGGCGTTGCCGGCCGCGGTGGTGGCGGTGTGGGTTCCGTGGCTTCCGACGTCGACAGGCGAGATGAGTTCCTCGGGCGCACGGTTCTCCGGGGCCACGTACTGCATGAAGGTATCGGCGAAGTACCTGGCCCCGATGACCTTGGAGTTGCACAGGGAGCCGTCGAAGGAGGCCCCCGTCCCCTGGCCTTTCTGGCATTCTCCTTCGAAGGTGGTGCCGTCAGCCTTGAGCATGGCGATCCGACCCTCAGCGGTGCGGTAGGGAACGCCCACCTGGGCAGGACCGGTTAGCGGCTGGACCGGTTCGCCTTGCAGGAAGGGGTTGTCCGGCGCGTAACCGGAGTCGATAACTCCCACAACCACACCCTTGCCGGCGTTCGCTTCGCCGCCGAACTGGGTTGCCCAGACCCCATCGGTGCCGGTCAGCTTCAGGAAGTCGGTGGTGGTGTAATCCGGGGCGTTCTCCACGTCCGGGGCCACAACCAGCACGCGGTCGTCTTTGGACAGCTCCATGGCCTGGGCGGCGGTCAGTTCTGCCGTGAAGCCATTGAGGGCAGCGGTGTACTGCTTTCCAGGGGTTACCCCCTGGCTGGCGGCGACCTCCCGCTGCTGCTTGCGGAGATGTGCGTCATAGGCCCTGTAGTTGGGGCCGCCGGCGTCCAGCTTCCGCCCCTTCTCGGGCTTGGTTGCGCCAAGTCCGGGCGTCTCCCCCTCATAGGCGGCCGCTGCAGCGCCCGCCAGGACAACGATGTAGCGTCCATCCTTGAAGTCGGCGGGTGCATTCTCCTTGGCCGTCACTGCCTTGTCCTGCCCGGCCGGCGCCGCGGTGGCGGGAGTGATGGCCATCGAGGTGAGGAGTAGCGGCAAGCCCACGGCAAGCGCCGCTGCCTTCCGGAGTCCCCCGCCCCGCATGGGGCTCTTTCCAGTAGATCTCACGTGCAAACCTTTCACGATGTACCGGCCCATCCACGGTTGGGGGCCCGAAAAGACATGGCATGGCACGCGAAGTTACAGATCTTGTCATTTCGTGAGACCAGCCGATCACAGAGTACAGACTGATAGCTGAATATGACATAGGACACAAAAGTGAAAATTCCGCCAGTCATACGCCGGCAAGCCGGGGACCTGCCGCAGCAGGAAAGGGCACGAAAAAAGGGCGCCCTGAAGGACGCCCTCGGAACCAGGGGGATACGCTCCGCCGCTACTGGCGCGGCGTACGCACCACGTCGCTGATCCACTGCCGGGTCTTCTCATCCACCGGCCCCGCCACCCTGTTCTCCCGGGCGAAACGGTCGGCCTTAATCTTTTGGAACACCATCCGGCCCAGTCCTGCGAACACTGCTGCGGCGACCACGGGCAACAGCACGGATTTCGAATTTTCAGCCATCCAACAATCCTAGTGACGCAGCCCGTCCAACTCCACAGCACCAGGCCGGAAACCGCTGCCACCACCCGTCCGGCAAGCAGGCTGCCCGCGGTCGTCCTGCCCGAACCGGCCGAATACAGGCTGTGGCCCTTCGGCCGGTAGAATGGACGAGCAAGCTCGCGGAGCGCCCGTCCTCATTGTCTGAACTCACGGCCTGACGTCACTGTCTAACACAACGTGCCCCGGACCCGGAACGGCGTGAGACGGCACCACTCCGCTGCGCCCTTACCCAAGCTCACGCACAGGAGTTACCGGATGCCCCGGATCGTTGTTGACGTCATGCCCAAGCCCGAGATTCTGGACCCGCAGGGGAAGGCGATCGTCGGCGCTCTCCCCCGCCTGGGCTTCACCAGCTTCAGCTCTGTCCGCCAGGGCAAGCGTTTCGAACTGACGGTCGACGGCGAGGTGACCGAGGAAATCCTGGCCCAGGCCCGCGACGCCGCGGAAACCCTCCTGTCCAACCCCGTGATCGAGGACGTCGTCAACGTCGAGGTCGTCGAGGCCTGACATGACTGAGCTCCCCCTCATCGGAGAAGCCCCCAGCGACGCTTCCGGCGCCAGCAGGCTCACCGGCGCCAGGATCGGCGTCGTCACGTTCCCCGGCACCCTTGATGACCGCGACGCCGCACGCGCCGTCCGCCTCGCAGGCGGCACCGCCGTCGAACTCTGGCACGCCGACACCGAACTCGGTGACGTTGACGCGGTCGTTATTCCCGGCGGGTTCTCCTACGGTGACTACCTCCGCGCCGGCGCCATTGCACGCTTCGCGCCGCTGATGTCCAGGATCATCGACGCCGCCAACTCCGACGCCAAGCTGCCGGTGCTCGGTATCTGCAACGGCTTCCAGATCCTCACCGAGTCACACCTGCTGCCCGGCTCGATGATCAAGAACGACCACCTGAAGTTCATGTGCCGGGACCAGGTCCTGCGCGTCGAGAACAGCAACACCGCCTGGACCCTGGACTACGAAGCGGGCCAGGAGATCACCATCCCGCTGAAAAACCAGGACGGCCAGTACATCGCCGACGACAAAACCCTGGACGCCCTTGAGGCCGAGGGCCGCGTGGTGTTCCGCTACGTTGGCTTCAACCCGAACGGCTCCCGCCGGGACATCGCCGGCATTTCCAACGCAGCCGGCAACGTGGTGGGCCTCATGCCGCACCCCGAGCACGCGGTGGAAGTTGGCTTCGGCCCCGAGACTGTTGTGTCCCGGGAGACGGGTATCGCCGGGTCCGACACCGACGGCCTGGGATTCTTCACCTCCGTCCTGAACAAGATTGTGGGAGGCGCCAAGTGACCACGGAAACCACCAAGAAGTTCAACATCGACACGGTCGAAAACGCGGCCAAGACCCCGGACGTCGAACTCCCCTGGGCCGAACTGGGCCTGAAGCAGAACGAGTTCGACGAGGTCGTCAAGGTCCTGGGCCGCCGCCCCACCGGCGCCGAACTGGCCATGTACTCCGTGATGTGGAGCGAGCACTGCTCCTACAAGTCCTCCAAGAACCACCTGCGCCAGTTCGGCCAGAAGGTCACCGAGGAAATGAAGAAGGACATGCTGGTGGGCATCGGCGAAAACGCCGGCGTGACCAACCTTGGGGACGGCTGGGCCGTAACCTTCAAGATCGAATCGCACAACTCGCCGTCGTTCGTTGAGCCCTACCAGGGCGCCGCGACCGGCATCGGCGGCATTGTCCGCGACATCATCTCCATGGGTGCCCGCCCCGTTGCCGTGATGGACCCGCTGCGCTTCGGCGCCATCGACCACCCGGACACCGCACGCGTCATGCACGGCGCGGTCGCAGGCATCGGCGGGTACGGCAACTCCCTGGGCCTGCCCAACATCGGCGGCGAAATGGTGTTCGACTCCGTGTACCAGGGCAACCCGCTGGTGAACGCACTGGCTGTCGGCGTCATGCGGCACGAGGACATCCGCCTGGCCAACGCATCCGGCAAGGGCAACAAGGTGGTCCTGTTCGGTGCCCGCACCGGCGGCGACGGCATCGGCGGCGCCTCCGTGCTGGCCTCCGAGTCCTTCGACGACACCAAGCCGTCCAAGCGCCCCGCGGTGCAGGTGGGCGACCCCTTCGCCGAAAAGGTCCTCATCGAGTGCTGCCTTGAACTGTTCAAGGGTTCCCTCGTTGAAGGCATCCAGGACCTGGGCGCCGCGGGCATTTCCTGCGCCACGTCCGAACTGGCCTCCAACGGCGACGGCGGCATGCAGGTTGAGCTGACCTCGGTCCTGCTGCGCGACCCCACCCTGACCCCGGGCGAGATCCTGATGTCCGAGTCGCAGGAACGCATGATGGCCGTGGTCACGCCGGAGAACGTCAAGGCGTTCGAGGCCGTTATGGACAAGTGGGCCGTGGAGTATTCCTGGCTCGGCGAAGTGACCGACACCGGCCGCCTGATCATCACCTGGGAAGGCGAGGTGATCGTCGACGTCGATCCCCGCACGGTGGCACACGACGGACCGGTCTACGACCGCCCGTACGCCCGCCCCGAGTGGCAGGACAGCGTGCAGGCTGACACCTTCACCGGCTCAGTGCAGGACGCGGGCCGGCCCGCTGCCCCGGCCGAACTGGCCAAGGCCGTGACCGAGCTGGTGGCCTCGCCGAACATGTGCTCCAAGGACTGGATCACCAACCAGTACGACCGCTACGTGGGCGGCAACACGGCCATGGCCTTCCCTGATGACGCCGGCGTGGTCCGCGTCGACGAGGAAACCGGCCTGGGCGTGGCCCTCGCCACCGACGCCAACGGCCGCTACACCTACCTCGATCCGTACCACGGCGCGCAGCTGGCCCTGGCCGAGGCGTACCGCAACGTGGCCACATCGGGCGCCGTACCCATGGCAGTCAGCGACTGCCTGAACTTCGGTTCCCCCGAGGATCCGGACGTCATGTGGCAGCTCGCCGAGGCCATCCGCGGCCTGTCCGACGCGTGCATGGTGCTGGGCATTCCGGTCACCGGCGGCAACGTCTCCCTGTACAACCAGACGGGCACCACGCCCATCCACCCCTCCCCCGTGGTGGCGGTCCTGGGCAAGCTCGACGACGTTGCCCGCCGTACGCCGTCGGGTTGGCGTGAAGACGGCCAGGCCATCTACCTGCTGGGCACCACGGGCGCCGAGCTGGACGGCTCCGAGTGGGCGAACATGCGCGGCCACCTGGGCGGACAGCCGCCCAAGGTTGACCTTGAGGCCGAACGCGCGCTGGGCGAGATCCTGATCAACGCATCCCGTGACGGCATGATCGACTCCGCGCACGACCTGTCCGAAGGCGGCCTCGCGGCAGGCCTGGTGGAATCCGCGCTGCGCTACGGCGTAGGTGCCCGCATCGCGCTGCAGGATGTCCTGGACCGGGACGGCGTGGACCTGTTCACGGCGCTCTTCTCCGAGTCGCAGGGCCGCGCCATTGTTGGCGTTCCCCGCTCCGAGGAAGTCCGCTTCACGGACATGTGCACCGCCCGCGGCTTCGCCCACACGCGCATCGGCGTGGTGGATGCGGCCAGCGGCACCCTGGAGATCAACGGCGTGGAGTCGCTGCCCCTGGACGCCCTCCGCGAAGCCCACGAAGGGACCCTGCCGAAGTACTTCGGCTAGGCCACCCCACCCATCGATTGCTCCGTACCTGTCGTTTTGAACCCTCAGAACGACAGTTACGGAGCAATCGTTTTAATCGCCTCGACGCCAGCCGGCCTGGACAAGCGCACTGCGCACCTTCATGACAGCAGACTTGGCGTCGTTGAGCATATGGCGTTTGGATATCCGGACTTCGGTCCAGCCCAGGGCGGCGTAGCGCTCCGACCGGTCTATGTCCCGCACAATCTGTCCTGCTTCACCGTGGTGTTCGCCCTCGTATTCGATCCCGATCCGGTATGTGCGGTAGCTCAGATCCGGTTCATGGTGCCGTTGGCCGGCGTTGTCGATGATGGCGACGTTCAGCTCAGGTTCGGGCATGCCTGCCCGGACCAAGGCCAGCCGCAGCAGGGTTTCCTGGGGCGAGTCCGAGCCCACCCGAATGAGCTCCATGGCCTCTTTGGCGTTGCGGAGTCCGCGTTTGCCTTTGTGCCGGTTGATCATGAGCTGAAGATCGCCGATGGAACACAACGGCATGTCCCGTCCCTCAAGCTCCAGCCTGGGTACGCGGACACAGCTGTCCCCCATGGCCACAACTTCATCCACGGACAGAACCTCCGCCATGTCCAGCCAGGTGCGCTCAGGGGTGGTAACGGGGAGTCCGCCCATCATCATCACCTCGTCCTCGAAGAGCTTCATTCGGTGGACGATGACATGCGGGCGCGCCAGATGCGCTGCGCCTTCGGGCCGGATGAGGTGGTAGACCTCGAGGCCTTCGTTCTGCCGCCGCTGCGGCAGGCCATGGAGCTCCGCGGCGGTGGCATGCGATGCGGCGCATCGCCCGTTGACTTCGATGAAAGGCCGCACCCTGGCACTCAGGGGGAGCGCCGCCGTCGTGCGTTCCATGCGGATGCCCCTGCCATGGCGCACCAACGACCCGTGACGCCAGCGCCGCGCGGATACTCCTGCGAGCGCCGCATCTGCAAGGGTGAAGGGGCCGGTCCGGAGTTCGTCCGGCAACGGGCGGGGCGTCTTCATCGGTCCATGAGACCAGAATCGGGGAAAGGCCGCAGAAGTTATCCACACCCCTCATCGGCTGCTGAGTACTTGTCGTTTTCGCGCGTGAAAACGACAAATACTCAGCAGTCGATGGGATTAGTCCTCGCTGTGGTGGTCACGCTGCCGGGCACTGAGCAGTTCGAACTCCGGCCGGGCTGCCACAAAGCGTTCGACGGCGTCCAGCACCTCAATGAGGTGTGCGCGGTCGGCCGCGACCAGCCCGGCGCCCACCTGCGAGCGCCGGTATTGCTCGTGGTCCCCCACCTCGGCAACGGAGACGTCGAAGCGCCGCCTGATCTCTGCGAGCAGCGGCCTGATGACCGAGCGCTTTTCCTTGAGGCTTTGGACGTCGCCCAGGAGGATGTCGAATTCGATCCAGCCGATCCACATGTCTTCATGCTATCGACTGCTCCGTATCTGGCGTTTAGGAGGGCCAAAACGGCAGGTACGGAGCAATCGATGGGGTCAGATGGTGAGTTCGCCCATCCGGTCCCAGCCTTCACCGTCGAGCTGGCGGCTGATGATCCTGGGGGTTTCGGCCAGGGCCTGCGGCATGTCTGCCATGGCCTGCTTGAAGTGGGGGCTGTTGACGTGGTCGCCGGCGGCGTCGTCCTTGAAGGCTTCCACCAGGACGAACTCGTTGGGGTCGTCCACGCTGCGGGACCACTCGAACCACAGGTTTCCCGGTTCCTGCCGCGTGGCCCGGGTAAAGTCGGCCACCAGGTCGAGCCAGCGCTCCGACCAGTCGGGCTTGACCTTGAACTTGACGACAATGAAGATCACGGGGGCATTCCTTCCGAGGCGAGAGTGCGTGCCCCTTCAATGTACCGGGACGTCACGTGGCGCTGTGCAGCGCGGGTGACCAGTCCGCCGGCAGCGTAGAACCAGTTGGCTGGTTTGCTGAAAGCCCTGATCCGCAGGAACACCTCTCCACGCCCGTTGATCTCCACTTCAAAGGATTCCTCGCCCCGCGCGGGATGCCCGGGCAGCGTTCCGTAGCCAAAGCCAGCTGACTGCGGAATCCGCTCCTGCCCAGGTTCCCGAACCCACACCACCTGGCACGGAGCGTTCAGCCGGAAAGGCCCGGCACCGAAGCCGCTGACCACCCGCACCCCCAGTGCCGCCACGGGTGAATCGGCACGGACGCGGAGCCTTGCCCGCCGCTGTAGTTCCCAGCCCAGGATGCCGGCGGCAACTCGCTGGTACACCGCCATGCCGCAGCCCAGGAAGGCTTCCTCCAGGACCCCCGGATAGCCCGCAGGGGCGGTGCCGCGCTGGGTGCTGCCAATCCCGGGATAGTTGAGCCCGCCCTCAGCCAGCCTTTTCTTAGCCACGTTCCCTACCCGCCGATCCGCTCAGCCGGGCCCATCCCAGCTGCTCCTGCTGTTTCCTGGTCAGGCCTGCCACCACGAGGTCGTAGGAGTCCTCCACCATGTCCCTGACCATGTCGTCAGGAAGCGTCCCATCAAGCCGCACACCGTTCCAGTGGGTCTTGTTCATGTGCCAGGCCCCGGAAATTTCAGGGTGCGCGGCGCGGAGCTGTACCGCCAGACCCGGCTCGCACTTGAGGTTCACGTATCCGTCCGTGCTCATCGACGACAAGGCAAAGACCTTGCCCTGAGTGGGGGAACCGCCGGCACTGGAGGCGCGCACCTTGAAGACAGCGGTCTCCGGCCCGAAGGGGTAATCCTCGTAGGCGCCGGGGAATGAGAGGCAAACTTTCCGCAGTGCGTCGGGGTCCATCCAGGAAGCCTATAAAGCCAACGCGTCCGGTGCTAGTCTGCGAGGATGGCACGCGATCAGGGGCTGATACCTGTTCTGGACCTGGCCACGGCACGGCAGGCCGACGGGTCCTTCAGCCCGGATTTCATCGGGCAGCTGCGGTACGCCACCCACAATGTGGGCTTCTTCCAGATCACTGGCTACGGCGCGGCCCCCGGACAACCGGAACAGCTTCTTGACACCATCAGGCGATTCTTCAGCCTTCCGCTCGAGGAGCGCCTGAAGCTGGACAACCGGCTATCTCCGCACTTCCGCGGCTACACCCGGATGGGCACCGAGGTCACCCAGGGAAGGGCAGACGCGCGGGAGCAGATCGACTACTCGCCGGAGCGGCAGCCCGTTACGGATTATCCGGAGGACCAGCCGTTCTGGCTGCTGCAGGGCCCCAACCTCTGGCCTGATGAATCGTTCCCCGAACTTCGCCCCGTGGCCATGGCCTGGGCTGAACTGATGTCTGCGGTGGGGATGGAGCTGCTTAGGGGGATCGCCGTTTCCCTGCAGCTTCCGGAGGACTACTTCGACGAGCCGTTCCAGGGGTCACCGGCATGGATGGGCAAGCTGGTGCACTACGTGGGCGGCGTGGTGGAGGCCGCTGGAGACCAGGGCGTGGGATCGCACGCGGACTACGGATTCGTCACGCTGCTGCTCCAGGACGACGTGGGCGGGCTGGAAGTCCTGCCGCCAGGTGCGGCAGCGTGGGTTCCGGTAGAGCCGCTCCCGGGGGCGCTGGTGGTGAACCTCGGCGAAATGCTTGAGGTGGCCACGGAAGGCTACCTGGCAGCCACCATCCACCGGGTACAGGCACCGCCGCCGGGGGTGGACCGGTACTCCGTTCCGTTCTTCTGGTCGCCACGGCTCGACGCGGTCATCCACCCGGTGCCGCTGCCGCCGGAACTGAAGGCTGCAGCGAGGGGAATCACGGATGATCCGGCGAACCCCCTGCTGGCATCGTTTGGAATGAACATGTTGAAAGGCAGGATGCGGGCGCACCCGGATGTCACTGAGCGGCACTATCCGGAGCTGCTGAAGAGCTAAGGCTGAGGGCCTCTCAGAGATTGAACTTCCAAGCCTGCTGCGCGGGACAGCTGTCCATCACCACGTCCAGCCCCGCGTCCTTGGCCCGTTTCGCTGCCGCCTCATCGACGACCCCCAGCTGCATCCACACCGCTTTCGCGCCCACCGCAATCGCCTGGTCCACGACGTCCCCAACTTTCTGGGAATTCACAAAGCAGTCCACGACGTCGATGGGCTGCTTGGCGGCCGGGATGTCCAGGAGGCTGCGGTACCCGGGTTCGCCGTGGACGGGGTCGCCGGGCAGGTTGACGGGGATGATTTCCATGCCCAGCCGGTCGCGGATGAACAGCGAGGTATCGAAGGCGGCCCGCCATTCGTTGGTGCTCAGGCCGACAATGGCCCAGCGTCCTTTGGTGCGCATCAGGCGTTCTATGACTGCAGGATCGTTAGTGTGGCCCATGGGTTCAGCCTACGCGGAGGCAGCGGCGGCAAGCGTGCACCCCGCTGCGCAGCGTTCCCCACCTCTCAGGTCAATACAGCTAGCGGACGAACTTTTCCCGCCACTTGGCCCCGGGCACGGGTTTTTCTCCGTCGGCAGCCTCGGCTCCCTGCCCTGACGGTCCCTGTCCGGCTGTTCCCAGCACACCGGGAGCATCCACTGGCGGTTGTCCTGGGTTGTCCGGGGTGCCCCCGTTGCGGTTCCCGGCATCCGGCCCACCGGTGTGTTCCGGCGCTGCTGCCGCATCGGCTTCTGCGGCCTCTTTCCGTTCCGTGGTCCCGTCCTGTCCGCCGGCCGCTGGAACTTCGCCGGGTTCTTCCCAGCCCTGGCCGGGCAGCAGGAAGGCTGTGGCTTGCCGGGACTCCTCCGCGGGCTGCGGCGCCACCGGCGGTTCCCCGCCAGGGGTGCGGCCGCCGGCCAGCCCGCCGTCATCCTGCGCAGCGTCGTCGCTGCCCTCCTGGAGTGGTCCGGGTGCGGCGGTCTGGGGTGTACGGATGGTCCAGGACGGTGACCAGTCCTCGAGCAGCTGCTGGACTGAGGGGCTTCCGCTATGGGCCGGGCCCGGGGAGCTGGCGGCCACGGTGCCAACTCCCATTCCCATGCCCACCAGCAGCGCCAGCCCGACGACGGTGGGCCGGTGTGCACGCAGCCGGCGGCGCCGCCCGAGCTC
>NZ_JBJURL010000081.1:0-18808 GCF_046097905.1 Pseudarthrobacter sp. NKDBFgelt
CACCAGGATGATGCTCAGCTGCAGCAGCTGCTTGCGGCCAAACTTGTCGCCGAAGTGGCCGAAGACGATGCCGCCGACGGCGTCTCCGGGCTTGATTTCTCGGCCCGCCTCCGCGTTGTGACAGCAGGGGCCGACGGCGGCACCGCGGTCATTGTCCAGTCGGACCCGGACGCCGGGCTCACGGTGGAATCCACCCTCACCCTTCACGACGGCGGGCTGCTGGAGCTGCGGCACACCGTCACCAACGACGGCACCACGCCGTACCAGCTCGACGAACTGGCGACCGTCCTCCCTGTGGCGCCGGACGCCGTCGAACTCCTTGACCTCACCGGCCGCTGGTGCCGGGAACGGCACCCGCAGCGCCGCGCCATCCAGCAGGGCACCTGGGTCCGGACAGGCCGGCACGGGCGCACCGGACACGACTCCTCCCTCCTGTTCGCCGCCGGCACCAACGGTTTCGGCAACCGGCACGGCAAGGTCTGGGCCACCCACCTGGCCTGGAGCGGCAACCACGAACAGTTCGCGGACACCATCGGCGACGGCCGGACCATGATCGGCGGCTCCGAACTCCTGGGCCCCGCCGAGGTCATCCTCGAACCCGGCGGCAGCTACACCACCCCGGCACTGTTCGCCGCCTACTCCGACCATGGCCTGGACGGGATCACCGAGGCCTTCTACAGCTGGTTCCGGTCCCGCCCGCACCACGTCCTCCCTGCTGCCTCCACCGGGCTGCCCGCCGGGAAACCTCGCCCCGTTGTGCTTAACACCTGGGAGGCCGTGTACTTCGACCACAACCTGGACACGCTGATCGAGCTGGCTGAGTCCGCTGCCGACCTTGGCGTTGAGCGCTTTGTGCTCGACGACGGCTGGTTCCGCGGCCGCCGCGACGACCACGCCGGCCTCGGCGACTGGTACGTCGACGAGACCCTGTGGCCCAAGGGGCTGACCCCGCTGATCGAGGCCGTGACCTCCCGCGGCATGGAGTTCGGGCTCTGGGTGGAACCGGAAATGGTCAACCTGGATTCCGATATCGCACGGGCGCACCCGGACTGGATCGTTGGCCCGTCAGCGGTGCAACACAAGGACGGCGGCCGTCTGCCCCTGGAATGGCGGAACCAGCACATCATCGACCTGGTCAACCCCGAGGCGTGGCAGTACATCTACAGCCGCATCGACGCGCTCCTGAGCGAGAACAACATCAGCTACCTCAAATGGGACCAGAACCGGGACCTGCTGGAACACGGCCACGCCGGCCGATCCTCCGTCCACGAGCAGACCCTCGCCGCGTACAGGCTCTTCGACGAACTCCGAAAGGCCCATCCCGGCGTCGAAATTGAATCCTGCTCATCCGGCGGCGCGCGCGTGGACCTGGGCATCCTGGAACGCACCGACCGGATCTGGGGGTCGGACTGCAACGATGCGCTGGAGCGGCAGACCATCCAGCGCTGGACCGGCGCCGTAGTCCCGCCGGAACTGGTGGGCAGCCACATCGGACCCACCACCTCGCACACCACCGCCCGCACCCACGACCTCTCTTTCCGTGCCATTACCGCGCTGTTCGGCCACTTTGGCATGGAGTGGGACATCCGCGGCGTCCAGGGCAAGGACCGGCAGGAGCTTAAGCGCTTCATCGCCCTGTTCAAGGAACACCGCGGCCTCCTCCACAGCGGCCGCCGCGTCCATGCGGACGTGGCCGGTGACGCCCTGCTGCTGCACGGCGTCGTCACCGATGCACCGGCCGGTGCTGGCACGACGGCGGCCCTGTTCGCCCTGGTCAGCACCCGCACCTCCGCAGCGGAGGAGCCGGGCCGCGTCGGCATTCCCGGCTTGGATGCAGGGCGCAAGTACCGGGTGGAAGCAGTCTTTCCCACGCCCGTAGACGCCGACTACGGCCACACCTACACCCAGGTGCAGCCGCCGGCGTGGCTGGCTGACGGCGCGGTGGCTTCCGGGCGCTTCCTGGCCGAGGTGGGCCTGCCCATGCCCAACCTCAACCCCGAGCACGCGCTGCTGCTGAAGCTCACGGCCCTCTAGGTACCGTCGATTGCTCCGTAAACGTCGTTTTCACGCTTCAAAACGGCATTTACGGAGCAATCGATAGGGGTGCCGCGCGTTCTGGGAATATGTAAGAATGCGCGGCACCCGGGCGCCAGCCGATAGATTGGCATCCATGACTGACGCCTCCACAGACTCTGCCGCCGGCCGCACCATCCTGGTGATCAACGGACCAAACCTGAACCTGCTGGGAACCCGCGAGCCGGAAAAATACGGCACCTCAACCCTGGCCGACGTGGAGCAGCTGGCCGCCGCAGCCGCTGAGGCCCATGGCTTCACGGCAGAATGCGTCCAGTCCAACCACGAAGGCGTCCTACTCGACGTCATCCACGCCGCCCGGAACAACGCCGCGGGCATCGTCATCAATGCGGGCGCTTTTACCCACACCTCCGTGGCACTCCGGGACGCCATTGCCGCCGTGCAGCTTCCCGCCGTCGAGGTCCACATCACCAATGTGCACCAGCGCGAAGAATTCCGGCACCACTCGTACCTCTCCCCCGTCTGCTCTGCGGTCATTGTGGGCGCAGGCGTTGTGGGGTACCGGCTGGCCATTGACTACCTCGCAGAGGTCCTCTAGCCGTTACTTCTGGATGCACTGCCCCGAGGACACCGGCGCGGACAGGGACGCCGCCTGCGATGCCACGGGAGTGAGGTCATCCATGGTGATGGCGAATCCCATCTCCGTATCCGCCGTCGCCTTGGCGAAAATCACACCTGCCACCTGGCCGTCCATGGTCAGCAGCGGCCCGCCCGAATTTCCGGGCTGGACGTCCCCGGCGAGCCGGTAGATCTCCTCGGGCGAGGCGTTGTTGCCGTAGATGTCCGGCACCAGCACCGTGGTGATGTCCTGCACTGTGGCGGGCTTGGACTGGAACGGTCCGCCGTGGGGATAGCCGGCGAAGGCGGCAGGACTGCCGCCGGGAAGGTCCCGGCCCAGCGCCAGCGGGCTTGCCTGCAGGCCGTCCACAGCCAGCACCGCAAGGTCGTGTTTGGTGTCGAAGTAGACAACCCGCCCTGGCATCGCTCCGCCGTCGGGCAGTTCAACCACCGGCTGCGACACGCCCGCCACAACATGCGCGTTGGTGACCACCCGGTCCTCGGACACCACAAACCCCGTCCCTGTCTGGTTCTGGCCGCACTGGTACGCGGTCCCGGCAATCCGGAGCACCGATTCCGCAGCCCGGTTCAGCGAAGGAGTGTCAGTGCTCGCGTTCGGCACCGGTACTGCTGGCCCCTGTTCCAGGCCCTCCAGCAGCGTGGGGATGCCGTTGCCGATCACGGTGGAACGCAGCTGCGCCATGGTGGCCTTGACGGGGACGGGCGTCAATCCGTCGATGAAGCGGATGACCCTGGACTCTGCCAGCTGCTGTGACACGAACGGCACGCCCAGGGAGCTGACGCTGAAGGCCAGCATGGACATCACCAGCGCGGACACCATCACGTTCACGGCTCCGCCCACCAGGCGGTCCACCGCCCGGAGGGGCCGGATCCGCACGGCGCCGCGGATTTGCCGGCCAGCCATCGTCCCCAGGCCGTGCCCCAGGACCACCAGCACGACGGCGGCCGCCACGATGGCGGTCAGCCTCCATCCGGAGTCCTCAACGAAGCCGCTCACCAGGGGGACCGCGAAGAAGGCTGCCACGGCTCCGGCCGCGAACCCTGCGATACCGCCCGCCGTCACCAGGAAACCGTTGCGCAGGCCGTAAACCAGGTAGGACAGCAGCGCCAGGATCAGGATCAGGTCCAGGACAGTCAAGCCGACCACGAAGGCTCCTTATAAACAGTTGAATACCCATTCTAGTGGTGGTCACTGACAGTTCTCTGGACGGCCCACCCCTGCTCGCAGGCCTCCCAAGGGCGCCACCCCAACCGCCTCCCAACCGCCCCTGCGACGTCCCGTGACGCCTCCTGTGGTGGCGCTGCGGCCCCGTATCAGGGCGTTTCGCCTGCCAAGTTCGTCACAGAACCTTGAAAATTCTGAAACAATGGCACAAGCGCCACAGCCGACACTTTTATTCAGGAGATTTCATGGACATCGAGGTACTGCGCCGAGCACCCCTTTTCGCCACGCTCGACGACGACGCATTCCGTCTGCTGACGGACGAGCTCACCGAGGTGGACCTGTCCCGCGGCGCTTCGGTGTTCCGCGAGGGCGACCAGGGTGACCAGCTCTACTTCATCGTCTCCGGCAAGGTGAAGCTCGGCCGGACGTCTCCTGACGGCCGCGAATCCCTCCTGGCAATCCTGGGACCGGGTGAACTCTTCGGCGAAATGGCCCTCTTCGACCCCAGCCCCCGCACCGCAACGGCTACCGCAGTTTCCGAGACCCGGCTGGCCGGCCTTAAGAACGAGAGCCTGAACAACCTGCTCCGCACTCGCCCCGAGGTCTCCGCGCAGCTCCTGCAGGCTCTGGCCCGCCGGCTCCGCCGCACCAACGATTCGCTGTCCGACCTCGTCTTCTCCGACGTTCCGGGCCGCGTAGCCAAGGCACTCCTGGACCTCGCCGACCGCTTCGGCCGCCCCGCAACGGACGGCGTCCTGGTTGCCCACGAGCTCACCCAGGAAGAGCTTGCCCAGCTGGTGGGTGCCTCCCGCGAAACCGTCAACAAGGCCCTCGCCGAGTTCGTCCAGCGCGGCTGGCTGCGGCTGGAAGCCCGCGCCGTCGTCATCCTGGACATGCAGCGCCTCCGCCAGCGCTCCCGCTAGCCACCAAACAGGAAGGCCGCCCCCGTGAACTGATCACGGGGGCGGCCTTTCTGCGTTAACCCGGCCCAACGCTCTCTCACTCCCTGCAGCCTTTTCGTAAACCCTCGCTCATCTCCTGCAACCATTCCGTAAACCCTCTCTCACCGCGGCAGTCCGAATGAGAGAGCGTCGCGCCAAGACCCGCGTTAAGTGAGAGAGCGTCACGCCAAAACCCGCGTCAAGTGAGAGAGGGCCACAGCAAGACCCGCGTTAAGTGAGAGAGCGTCCGGTGGGGCGGCGATAGAATTAAGGCACGAGGTGCATGGCGATGTCAGTGGCTATGGGTGTTCTGTTGATCCTGCTGGGACTGGCGGCCTTGGCCGCCACAGCCGGCACGGTGGTCCTGGTGATCCGCGACGGCCGCGGCCGGATTCCGCTGGAATCACCCACTCAAGACTGGACCGCCGGGACCCTTCCCAGCCGCCCATACTCCCTGCTCAGACGAATCTAGCGTTCGCGCTGGGGGTCGTCGGCAGTTGTTTTGGCGGCCTCCACCTCAAGCATCAGCTTGCCGTCCTCTTCAACCAGAACCGGCTGGTACACGTGGGCCTTGCGCTTGTAGCTGAGGTAGGCGATGCAGCCATTGGCCGCGGCCATCTTTTCGAGCATGATCTCGGAGCCGGGGACCAGGAGCTCCCCCAGGGTACGGCCAACAGTATTTTCTTGGCCCACTTCGTCGCCCAGGGCCGTGGTGTGGCGTTCGGCGATGACATCCGCGGCATTGACCCACCGGCCCCACATACCTTTGTCCTCCAGCAGGGTGGGCTGCTGGTTCAGGGGGACGGTGGCCGCAAAGTAGCGGGTGTCGAACCGGCGGTGGGCGAAATCGGGACTGCGCCAGTTGACCAGGGACTTGAGCAGGTCCGTCCGGACGGACAGCCCCCGCTTGGCCAAAACCTCTGGGAACGTCTTTTCCTGCTCGGCAACGGCAACGCGTGCGCGCATCCATTCCGGGGTTGAGGTCGCTTCAACCGTGCCGGCCATGTCAGGCCCGGCCAGCAGCAGGCCGGTTTCCTCGAAGAGCTCGCGGATGGCGCCCAGCACGTGGCGGCGCGCCAGCCCGACGTCGTCCGTTCCCATCTGCTCAGCCCAATGCTGTGGTGACGGGCCCAGCCAGGGGACGGGATCGTCGTCGGCCGCGTCCAGCGAACCGCCGGGAAACGCCAGGACGCCCAGCGGCGAGGAGCCCGGCCGGTAGGCCAGCCAGGTTTCCAGGCCGGTTGGGGAGTCCCGCAGCAGCACTACCGAGGATGCAAGGCGTGCTGCCCGCGGGGTCCGTTCGCCATGTTCGAGCCAGCTCTGGGCCGCCCCTTCAAGGTCCTGGGGAAGGGCGAAGAGCCGTCGGGCGAGGTGAGGCAAGGGAAACGACCGGTCCTAGCTAAATTCGGCGATCAGTTCGACCTCGACGGGAGAGTCGAGGGGCAGCACGGAGACGCCGACGGCGGAACGTGCGTGCTGGCCAGCGTCGCCCAGAACGCGTCCCAGCAGTTCCGAGGCTCCGTTGATGACACTGGGCTGGCCGGTGAAGGAAGGATCGGACGAGACGAATCCCACAACCTTGACGATGCGGGTGATCCGGTCAAGGTCGCCGATGACGCTCTTGACGGCCGCCAGGGCGTTGACGGCGCAAATGGCTGCGAACCGCTGTGCGTCCTCGGGTGAAACGGTGGGCTCGTCGGCGTAACCTTCGGTCCCTGCCGACACTTTGCCTGTTGCCGGGAGTTTGCCGTTAATAAAGGGAAGCTGTCCGGACGTGTACACGTGGCTGCCGGAGACCACTGCAGGGACGTAAGCGGCCACGGGCGCAGCCACTTCCGGAAGGGTAAGCCCGAGGTCTGCGAGCCGCTGCTCAACAGCGGAAACCGGGGCGTCAGCCGCGCCGGGCTGGGCCTGTGCGGAGGTGCTCATGCTACTGCTTCTCCCTCTTGAGGTAGGCAACCAGGCCGTTTCCGTCAGGTCCGGTGACAACCTGGACCAGCTCCCAGCCGTCGTCTCCCCACTGGTCAAGAATCTGCTTTGTGGCGTGAATAATGAGCGGAATCGTCGCGTACTCCCATTTGGTCATGAGAGAAAGACTAGTCCTTGCCGGTAAAGTGGAAAACATGGCGACTCGTACGAACCCATTATTCGACACTGCCACCACCCTCGGAAAAATCCTCGTTTTCCTTGGCGTGAGTGCGATCTGTGGTGTCCTGGTAGCAGGCCTGCTGGTTCCCGCGGCGGCCGTTTCAGGCAGCGCAGCCAGCGGTTCGATCGAGTTCTTTGACACCCTCCCGGATGAGCTGAAGGTTGACCCGCCCAACCAGACCACCAGGATCCTGGCTGCGGACGGCAGCGAGATCGCGAGCGTCTACAAGGAGAACCGCACCAAGGTTGCCCTGGACCAGATTTCGCCGTTCATGAAGGAAGCCGTCATCGCCGTCGAGGACAGCCGGTTCTACGAGCACGGCGGTGTGGACACCACGGGTATCCTGCGTGCGCTGGTCAGCACCGCGCGCGGAAACCGGCAGGGCGCGTCCACCATCACCCAGCAGTACGTCAACAACGTCCTCAACTCAAACCTCGCCGCCGAGGGCAGGGACGAGGACATCAAGCTCAATGGCGTGAACAAGGGTGTGGGCGACAAGCTCCGCGAGATGAAGCTCGCCATTGCCCTGGAGAAGGAGTTCAGCAAGGAGCAGATCCTCGAGGGCTACCTGAACATCGTGTTCTTCAACCGTGACGCCTACGGCATTGAAGCCGCGTCCAGGTTCTTTTTCAGCACCACCGCCAAGGACCTCACCCTTCCGCAGGCTGCGCTGCTGGCCGGCCTGGTCAACAGCCCGTCCGCGTTCGATCCCATCGCCAACCCGGAGAACGCCAAGCAGCGCCGTGACCTGGTGCTGAGCCTGATGCTGGACCAGGGCAAGATCACGCAGGCAGACTACGACGCCGCCGTCGCCACGCCCGTGGAAACCAACGTCACGCCCGCCCGGCAAGGCTGCGCCTACGCGTCCACCGCCCCGTACTTCTGCGACTACGTGCTGCATCTGTTGGAGAACAACCCGGCATATGGTGCAGACCGTGAAGAACGCCTTCGCCTCATTTACGGTGGCGGCCTCACCATCACCACAACGCTCGACCCGAACGCTCAGGCAGCAGCCCAGGAGCAGGTCAACGCCTCCGCCGGCGCCAACCCGGACAAGTGGGGAGCTGCCATGGTGTCCGTGCAGCCCAACTCCGGCAAGATCGTCTCGATGGCCCAGAACACTTCCTTCCTGCCGGCCGAAGGCGCCTTCGACTCGCAGGTGAACTTCAACGTGGACAAGCTGGACAAGGACGGCAACGACCTCAACGGCCTGGGCGGCGCGCAGCCCGGCTCCACCATGAAGCCGTTCACGTTCGCCCAGTGGCTTGAGGAGGGCAAATCCATGAATACCGTGGTCAATGCCGCCCAGCGCCGCTACCCGCTCAACTTCAGGTGGCGCAACTCCTGTGGCCAGGTGACGGGCGCGTACAACACCGCGGAAAAGTCACTCGGCGCCGCTGACGACCTGCAGAACGCGGAACCCCAGTGGTACCGGCCGCTGTCCGTCCTCGAAGGCCTGTACAACTCCATCAACACCGTCACCTTTGCGTCGGCGGCACAGCTCGACTTCTGCGGAATCCAGAAAATTGTTGACGCAACTGGCCTTCATGGCGGACTCCCGGCTGACGGCGAGCCCAACCCGAAGATCAACATGTCCACGCTGGGCAACCTGCTGGGGTCCACCCAGACGGCCCCGCTCACCATGGCCAGCGCCTTCGCCACCTTCGCCAATGACGGAAAGTACTGCGAGCCCATCGCCATCACCGCCGTCACTGACCAGACCGGGGGCACCCTGCCGGCCCAGTCCAGCAGCTGCCGGGATGCGGTCAAGCCCGAGGTTGCCCGCGGCGTGAACTACGCCCTCCAGGAAGTGCTGAACCGAGGCTCCGGCTCCCTGATCCAGCCCCGCATCTCCACCCGGACCAGCTTCCCCATCGGTGCCAAGACCGGTACCTCGAACAATAACGGCTCCACTTGGGTTGTCGGCCACACCACAGGCCTTGCCACGGCCGCCTGGTTTGGTGACGCACTTGGTGCCCAGGACCGTTCCGGCCAGAACATCACCGTGAACGGAAAGTTCTACCCGGGTATTGACGGTTACATGATTGCCGGGCCAATGTTCTCGAACTTCATGTCCCGGATTGCGCCCGCCTACGGCACCGAGCCCTTCCCCGCCCCGCCCAGCTCCATGATCAACGGTGGCGGCAACACACGCACACCGGCTACCACGGCGCCGCGCGCAACTCAGGCACCCCAGGCTCCGGCCACCCAAGCTCCGGCGCCCGCTCCTGAGCCTTCAGCACCGGCCGCCCCCGAGCCTGCTCCGCAGCCGACCAACAGCGGCAACGGGAATGGCAACGGAAACGGAAACGGCTAGCCGCCGATGATAGCGACCAACACGTTTGCCGGCCGCGCCCGGACCCTCGGACGCGGCCTTGCCGTCACTGCAGGGGCCGGCGCTGCCGCCGGGGCAGCCGCCTTCGGATATGGCCTGTGGGAGAAGGACCAGTTCGTCCTCCGCGAGGAAACCCTGGCCATCCTGCCGCCGGGACACAACCCGTTCCGCATCCTCCACCTGAGCGATATCCACTTCATTACCGGCCAGAAAAAGAAGGCTGCCTGGCTTCAGTCGCTGGCCGATCTCAAGCCGGACCTGGTGGCCAACACCGGCGACAACCTTAGCCACCCCAAAGCCGTGGACCCCCTCCTGGCTGCCCTGCGGCCGCTGATGGACTTCCCCGGGGTCTTCGTTCCAGGCTCCAACGACTACTTTGCGCCGAGCCCGAAGAATCCTGCCCTGTACCTGCTGGGGCCCTCCAAGGTGAAGCCCAAGCCCAAAATGCTGGACTGGCCCCGGCTGCGCTCAGGTTTCGGCATGGCCGGGTGGGTGGACCTGACCAACCGCCACCAGTCCTTGGTGCTGAACGGCATCCGCTTCGACTTCTCCGGCGTGGACGATCCCCACCTGAAGCGCGAAAAGTACGCCGGCTGGCCCCGTGGAACCGTGAACCAGGACGCCGCAGACCACCTCAAAGTGGCTGTCATCCACGCGCCCTACCAGCGGGTGCTGGACCACTTCACCGAGGACGGCGCGGACCTCCTGCTGGCCGGCCACACGCACGGGGGCCAGATCTGCGTCCCGGGCTACGGCGCGCTGGTGGCCAACTGCGACCTTCCCACGTGGCGGGCAAAAGGGCTTAATGACTGGCAGAGCAACGGAAGTACGACGCCGGTTAACGTGTCCGGCGGCATCGGCACCTCCCGCTTCGCCCCGGTAAGGATCGCCTGCAAGCCCGAGGCAGTCCTGCTGACCCTCACCTCACCCAGCTGATCCTGCCGCGCGTGCAGCATCATGCTGCATTGCAGAACGCAATAACTGGGCAAGCTCTGTATCACGCCGAAATTCCTGTGAACCGCCTCACGTCCATGGCATAGGGTAGTTGCTAAGGGAAACTACATTCGTTTTAGAGCTTGAGAAGCGGGCATGGCCAAGCAATCTTCATTTTTTCGATCGATTAGTCGCCTCTATCCCCACGTCCGGCCCATCATTCCACGGCTGCTGCTGGGACTCGTGTGCGCGCTGCTGGCCAGTATCGTTGCGCTGGCGATCCCCCAGGTCCTGCGGGTGCTGGTCAACGAGTCGCTGAAGCCGGGCGGCGCCAGCGAAGCCATCTGGGTTTCGGCCGGCATCATCCTGGTCCTGGGCATAGCTGAGGCGGGACTGGTGGCACTCCGCCGCCAGTTCGTGATCAATCCCGCCACCACAGTGGAAACCCGAATGCGGGTTTCCCTCTACGACCACCTGCAGGAGCTCACGGTCTCCTTCCACGACCGCTGGGGCTCAGGCCAGCTCCTGTCCCGCGCCATGACGGACCTCAACTTCCTGCGCCGCTGGATGGCGTTTGGCGCCATCATGCTGGTGGTCACCACGCTCACCGTCATCATCGGTATTGCCGTTATGTTCGCCATGAGCTGGCAGCTGGCCCTCATTTTCCTGGCCGCGGCCCTGCCCATCATGGCGTACAGCTTCCGGTTCCGCACCCGCTTCAGCAAAGTGGCCCGCCGCAGCCAGGACCAGGCCGGCGACCTGGCCACCACGGTGGAGGAATCGGTACACGGCATCCGTGTGCTCAAGGCCTTTGGACGCAGCCGGGAAGCACTCGAAAACTTCGAGGAACAAGCCGAAGAGCTGCGCCAAACAGAGATCGACAAAGCGCGCCACCAGGCCATGTTCACCATGGTGGTCACGCTCTTGCCGGAACTTGCCCTCGGCGCGGGCCTGGTGGTGGGCATCATGCTCTGCGCCAGCGGGCAACTGAGCATCGGTGCGTTGGTGGCGTTCTTTGCCACGGCGGCCGTCATCGCCTCACCTGTGGAATTCTCCGGCATGCTGCTGGCCATGGCACTCACTGCCAAGACCGCCGTCGACCGCCACTACGAAGTCATGGATTCCGCCAACACCATCACCAGTCCCCCGGAACCGCGCCTGCCGCGCCAGCTCGCCGGCGCACTCAGTCTCCGGAAGGCCACCTTCGCCTTTGAGGATGCTCCGGACAAGCCCATCCTGAAAGACGTTGACCTGGACGTCCGTCCCGGTGAAACGATGGCCCTCGTTGGGATCACGGGCAGCGGCAAGAGCGCGCTGCTCCAGCTGGTGCCCCGGCTGTACGACGTCACCGACGGATCCATCAGCATCGACGGCGTGGACCTGCGGGACTTCGACGTGGAGGAACTGCGCCGCATCGTGGCGGTGGCGTTCGAGGACACCACCCTGTTCTCCAACTCCGTCCGGGACAATGTGCTGCTCGGCGCCCCGGTCCGCAGCGACGCCGTCCTGGAGGAAGCACTGGATGTGGCCCAGGCACACTTCGCGTACTCCCTGCCGGAGGGCCTGGACACCCTGATCGGCGAGGAAGGCCTGAGCCTGTCCGGGGGCCAGCGCCAGCGGATCGCCCTGGCCCGTGCCATCGCGGCCCGCCCCCGCGTGCTCGTGCTGGATGACCCGCTCTCCGCCCTTGACGTCCACACGGAGGAACTGGTGGAGACCCGGCTCCGTGCCGTCCTGAAGGACACCACCACCCTGATCGTCGCGCACAGGCCGTCCACCGTGGCCCTCGCGGACCGGGTGGCGCTGCTTGAGGAAGGCCGGATCACCGCCGTCGGAACCCACACGGAACTGCTGGCGGGCAACGACCATTACCGCTACGTCATTGCGAGCCTGGACCAGGAACCCCGGGGCCTGGACACGGAGCTCTCGGACCTCAAGGAAGAAGCAGCCATCCAGGAAGCGGAGGTCACCCGATGAGCACCGCCTCCTTCGGCACTGCCAATGAAGACAACGCGCACCTCAGCAAGAGTGACAGCAGGGCCGTCCGACGGCGGTCACTGGCGCTCCTGCGGTCACTGATCCGGCCGGTGCGGCTCCGGTTCTGGCTGACCATTGCCATGGTGGTCCTCTCACAGGCGGCAAGGGTTGCCGGTCCGGCGCTGATCGCCTTTGGCATCGACCGCGCCCTGCCTGCCCTGCAGGCCGGGGACAACGCACCCCTGGTGTTCACCGGTGCCGCCTACCTCCTTGCTGCCATTGCGACGGCGGGGCTCACGGCTTTGTACGTCACCTCCACTGCGAAGCTCAGCCAGGCCATGCTGCTGGACCTCCGCCTGCGGGTCTTCCGCCAGACCCAGGGCCTGAGCCTCGAGTTCCACGAAAAGTACACGTCGGGCCGGATCATCGCCCGGCAGACCTCGGACCTGGAAGCCCTCCGCGAACTCCTGGACTCCGGCGTCAGCTCACTGGCGTCAGGCATGCTGTTCATGGTCTTCACCGCCATCACTGTGTTTGCCCTGGACTGGCGGAGCGGGCTGCTGGTGCTGGCCGCCGGCGTGCCCATGTTCTTCCTGGCCCGCTGGTACCAGAAGCACTCCCAGATCGCCTTCCGCGAATCCCGCGTGGTGTCTGCCCGGCTGATTGTGCACTTCGTGGAAACCATGACCGGCATCCGCGCCGTCAAGGCCTTCCGCAAGGAGCAGGAAAACTCCGGCCGTTACGGCCAGCTCGCTGAGGACTACCGGCGGGTCACCGTGCGCTCCATCAACCTCAACGGCATCTTCCAGCCGGGGCTGGTCCTGATCGGCAACGTCTGTGTGGCTGTGGTCCTGCTCTTCGGCGGCTTCCGCGTCCTAGGCGGCGACCTGGAGGTCGGGGTGCTGCTGGCACTCATCCTCTCCACCAAGCGGTTCTTCCAGCCGGTGGACCAGATGGCCATGTTCTACAACTCCTTCCAGAGTGCGCAAGCCGCGCTCGAGAAGGTGTCGGGGCTCCTGGAAGAGGTGCCGACGGTCCGCCCGCCCAAGAACCCGGTCGCACTGAAGCAGGCCCAGGGAGCCATCGACTTCAACGGCGTGGAGTTCCGCTACGGCGCGGGCCCGCTGATTGTCCCCACTATGGACCTGCACATTCCCGCGGGCCAGACAGTTGCCCTGGTAGGACAGACGGGTGCCGGCAAGTCCACCTTGGCGAAGCTGATAGCACGCTTCTACGACGTCTCCGCCGGTTCCCTCACGCTCGACGGCGTCGACGTCCGCCACCTGGGCACCACGGACCTGCGCCGCAACATCGTGATGGTCACCCAGGAGGCATTCCTGTTCAGTGGCTCGGTGGCGGACAACATCGCCCTGGGCCGCCCGGAGGCTTCCCGGGCGGAGATCGAGGAAGCGGCCAAAGCCGTGGGCGCCCACGACTTCATCATGGAACTGCCCGAAGGCTACGACACCGACGTTAATAAACGCGGCGGACGCGTCTCGTCCGGGCAGCGGCAGCTCATCAGTTTTGCCCGGGCGTTCCTGGCCCGTCCGGCCGTGCTGATCCTGGACGAGGCAACGTCCTCCCTGGACATCCCGTCCGAGAGGCTGGTGCAGCAGGGCCTGGCGCGGCTCCTGGCGGGCACGGAAGCGGCCCGCAGGACGGCGCTCATCATTGCCCACCGCCTGTCCACGGTGGAAACCGCTGACAGGGTGCTGGTGGTGCACGACGGCCGGATCGTGGAGGACGGGAGCCCGGCCGAACTCATTGGCGGCGGCGGCCGCTTTGCGGACCTCCACGGCGCCTGGAAGGATTCGTTGGTCTGACTTTCGTCCGGGATTTCGCATCGGGACCCGGCATCGGCTATTCTTGTAAAGTTGCTTTTGCAGCGGATCGGGATGTAGCGCAGCTTGGTAGCGCGCTTCGTTCGGGACGAAGAGGTCGCAGGTTCAAATCCTGTCATCCCGACCAAAATGGAAGAGGGTCTCCTTGCGGAGGCCCTCTTTCTACTTAAAAGGAACGGCCCCGAAGCTTGCGCTCCGGGGCCGTCCTCGCCTCCGTGTGTGAGGAAGCTATTACATCGGGTCGGGCCAGTTGCCTACGTACGTGGTGTACGAGGTATCTGCGCCCTTGTCCTTGGTCTTCTTGGACATCGGGTCAGGCCAGTTTCCAACTTTTGCCGAAATACTGGTGGAGTCCGCGATGGAACCGGCAGACAGGACAGCTGGAGCCGCAGCAGAAAAAGCAAGTGCGCCTGCCAGTACGGCCGCGGTTGCGATCTTCTTCAACATAAATGGGTTCCTCAATACGAGTCGGATTCGTTACAAAGCCAGCACTGTCCTTGTTGACATACATTGTAAAATGTTTTCCACAGGGACTGTCAAGCATTTTGTACGAAGACCGTCCGGAAAAGGAGGAAATCCCGTGGGCAACGGATTCGGGGAGAAGCTCCGTGCGGAGCGTCTCGAACGGGGGCTGACACAGGCGGAACTGGGAAAGGACCTGTATTCCCCCAGCTATATTTCACTACTTGAGACCGGCCGCAGGGAACCTACGGCGGAGGTCATCGAGGAACTTGCACGCAGGCTGGAACTGGCACCCAAAGCACTTGAGGCCTGGAGCCAGCCCATCTCGGTGAGCGATGCCGAATACGTCCTCGCCGGGTTGTACGCACGGCAGGCCTGGGACCTGAGGGACTACCAGCTTGCGGCCAGCCACGCCGCCACTGCCGCCAAAATAGCCCTCGAAGGCAGGAACACCAGCGCCTGGTGGAACATGACGTACATGCAGGCGGAGTGCCTCATCAAGCAGGGCAACTGGCAGGAATGCCAGCGGATCATGCAGCACTTGCTGGAGCACCCCATGGCCACGGAATCAGCAGGCCTCGCTGTACGGGCCCGCCAGATGCTCGCCGGCATCGCCCAGGGCCAGGGCCAGCTGAGCGCAGCCGTGGACCACGCCATGGAGGCCGTGCGGCTATGTTCGCAGCTGCCGAAAGGTTCCACGCTCATCATCGGCGCCCACCGGGCACTGATCGGCGCACTTGCCGAAAGCGGCCGGCTCGACGAAGCCTGGAAATACTGCCAGGCGATGATCGACCACGTGGATGAGCACTCCATGTCCCAGCTCGCCGGCGAAGTGGCCTGGGTGATCGGCAACGTGGCCTTCATGCGGCACGACTACCAGGAAGGCATCAAGCACCACGAACGGGCAGCCCGGCTGCTCTCCCCCGCCAACGACATCGAACTGTGGGCACGGTTCAACAAGGCCTCTGCGGCCGTTCGCCTGTCCTCAGGGATCGTTGAGCCCGAGACACTGTCATCGATCGAACGGGCCGAACTGGCCCTGTCCATCGTGGGTGGCAACAAGTCCGACCAGTTGGAGGTCGCATTCATCCGCGCCCGCTGGCTGTACCTGACCGGGGACATTGTTGCCGCCGTCGAGAAGCTCCGCGAGATCCATGCGGAGCGCGCCCACCTGGCAAAGCACACCGCCGGTGAAGTCTCGCTGCTGCTGGGCAAGTCCCTCAAGGCCGCAGGCGAATCCGAGGAAGCCCTGGTGCACCTCGAGGAAGCCCAGAAGGCCTTCAGTGCGGCAGGAGCGGCTGACCGCGTCCAGCAGGCAATGGACGCGGTCCTGGAAATAAAACTGGCCCAGCAGCGCGCCGCGGCCGCTGCCAAAGCCAGCTAGGTAAAGCACCATCCGCCGGGAGCAGCTGGGGCTCCGTCAGGCGAAGGTTTTCCCCGTCAGTTTCTCGTAGGCCTCGACGTAGCGGCCGCGGGTACGGTCAACAACCTCGTTGGGCAGCGCCGGTGGCGGCGTATCCGAGGACCTGTCCCAGCCTGATTCAGCAGACGTCAGCCAATCGCGCACATACTGTTTGTCGTAGGACGGCTGTGCCTGGCCCGGCTGGTAGGTGGCGGCATCCCAGAAGCGCGAGGAATCCGGCGTCAGCACCTCATCCCCCAGGGTGATGAGCCCCGTGACCGGGTCATAGCCAAATTCGACCTTCGTATCGGCCAGGATGATGCCACGCTCACGGGTAACTTGCTCAGCGGCGTTGTAGATCTTGAGCGTCAGCTCGCTCAAGCGTCCGGCGATATCGTCGCCCACCATTGCCGCCACGGCGTCGTACGTGATGTTCTCATCGTGCTCGCCCACCTCGGCCTTTGCCGACGGCGTGAAGATGGCGTGGTCCAGCCGCGACCCGTCAACCAGGCCCTCCGGCAGCGGAATGCTGCACACGGTCCCCGAAGCCTTGTACTCCTGCAAGCCGGAGCCTGTCAGGTAGCCGCGGGCGATACACTCCACCGGGAACATGTCCAGCTTCTTGCAGATCATGGCCCGGCCTTCCACCTCGGCCGGGACGCCGTCTTCCACCGTGGAGCCCAGGACGTGGTGGTCCACGTCCAGCTGGTCGAACCACCACAGGCTGAGCTGGGTGAGGATGCGTCCCTTGTCCGGAATCAAGGAGGACAGGACGTGGTCAAAGGCGCTGATCCGGTCGCTGGCCACCACCAGCACGCAGTCCTGGCCCATACGCTGCAGGATAGCCTCGTCTGCCGGCTCGTAGAGGTCCCTTACCTTGCCGGAGTAGACGTGCGTCCATCCGGGAAGGTCGAGGGTCTTGGTGTTGAAACCGCGGGGTGCTGGATCGTTGCTCATGTCAGGCCTTCGTCTTGGTCCCGTGGAGGGATGCGCTGGCGGTGGAGGGGACCTTTATTTCCCCGCGGGCGGCTTTTCCGCCAATGTCGGTGCGGAACTGCGAGCCTTCCAGCTGGACCAGCTCCACGCCGTCGTACGCTTTTTCACGCGCGTCCACGAGGTCGCTGCCGAGGGCGACGACGGCGAGCACGCGCCCGCCGGCGGACACCACTTTGCCGTCCTCGTCGAAGGCCGTGCCGGCGTGGATGACGTGGACGCCGTCGAGCTCCTCCACCTTCTTGAGCCCGCGGATGCGGTCCCCTGTGCGGGGAGTGTCAGGATAGTTTTCGGACGCGACGACGACGGCGACGGCAGTTTCCTTGGCCCACCGCAGCTCTTCTGCCTTGTCCAGTTCGCCCTTGGCGGCTGCCAGCAGCAGGGCGCCGAGCGGGGTCTTCAGCCGTGCCAGCACGGCCTGTGTTTCCGGATCACCAAAGCGGACATTGAACTCGATGACGCGGGTGCCGCGCGAGGTGAGGGCCAGCCCCACGAACAGCACGCCGACGAACGGGGTGCCGCGCCGGGCCATCTCGTTGACGGTGGGCTGGGCGACGCGCTCAATGACTTCCTGGACGAGGCCTTCCGGCGCCCACTCGAGCGGAGTGTAGGCACCCATGCCGCCGGTGTTGGGTCCCTCGTCGTTGTCGAAAATCCGCTTGAAGTCCTGGGCGGGCGAAAGCGCCACGGTGTTGTGGCCGTCGCAAAGGACGAACAGCGAAACCTCGGGACCGTCCAGGAACTCCTCGATCACCACGGAGCCGCCGGCATCGAAGCAGGACTGGGCGTGGGCCAGGGCTTCCCCGCGGTCCTTGGTGACCACCACGCCCTTTCCTGCGGCGAGCCCGTCATCCTTCACCACGTAGGGCGCCCCGAAGGTGTCCAGGGCCGATTCGGCTTCCTCGGCGTTGGTGGCCACCATGGCCATGGCCGTGGGCACTCCCGCTTCGGCCATGATTTCCTTGGCGAAGGCCTTGGACGCCTCCAGCTGGGCTGCGGCCTTGCTGGGACCGAACACGGGGATACCGGCCGCACGGACGGCATCGGACACACCCGCGGCCAGCGGAGCCTCGGGCCCAACCACCACCAGGTCCACCGTCAGCCTGGTGGCCAGCGCGGCGACGGCGTCGGGATCGTTGCCGTCAATTTTGTGGGTGGGGACCAGTTTGCTGATACCGGCGTTGCCGGGAGCTGCATGGACCTCGGACACGTTGGGGTCGGCGAGCAGGGAGCGGACAATGGCGTGTTCGCGGCCTCCGGGGCCAATGACGAGTACCTTCACAGTCTCCAAGGGTACTTTGTGCACCCTGCGTGCTCCTAAGCTGTGTCACCGCCAACGCCGCACCGGCGTCGCGGCGACAATCCCGGACCCTGTCCGCTCCGAATAGCCGTCATGGAAAAACTGAAGAACTGGTTCCGGGGACCCACTGCAATGGCGGCGCTGGCAGGTGTGGTGGCGGCCGCCGTCGTCCTTGCCGTGGCCGAACTGCTCGGGGCCTTCTTCACCGCCCGCGCCACACCGCTCATAGCCCTGGGATCAACCTTCATCGACTTCACGCCCTCCTGGCTGAAGGACTTCGCCATCGCCACCTTCGGCACCAATGACAAAGTTGCGCTCTTCGTGGGCATGGGCCTGACCATTGCAGTGCTGGCTTGCGTGCTGGGGGTGGTGGCCCACCGCAAATGGGCGCTGGGTGTCCTTGGCGTCCTGTTCATGGGCGCCGTCATCGTGGCCAGCGTTGTGACCCGCGCCGGCGTCGGGCCCTTTGAAGCGCTGCCGTCAGTGGCCGGAACCCTGGCCGGCCTCCTGGTGCTGCGGTTCCTGGTCAAGAAGCTGCCGGCAACCAAGGCGTGGCCGGAAGCGCCGGCCGGAAGCGCCGTCGCTGACTACCCTGACGTGGTGGCGGAGCGGGGCGAGGTGCCCGGCGCGGCCACCA